>JAYRRJ010000098.1:0-19206 GCA_041910135.1 Candidatus Levyibacteriota bacterium | reverse complement strand
TTATTTTAATGTTGAGGAATTACTTTTCAATACGGTTTTTATAGAAAGCGCGAGAAGTCTCTCAAGACTCTTTTTAGAAATCGAAGACAAAAATGAGTCGGTGTTCTTTAAGCAGGTTGCTGATAAAAGTGAACAAGCGCTGCTTTCAAAATGCTGGGACGAGACGGACAAAATATTTTATTCGCTTTATAAAAAAGACGAGAAGTTCGCCCGGGTCAAAACAGTCGCTTCACTTATTCCACTCTTCTTGGACGGACTAAAAGGTGAAAAACTAAAAGCACTTGTTGAAAACCATCTGCTAAATACGAATGAATTTTATACACCCTACCCCTTCCCGTCGGTTTCAAAAGACGAAAAATATTATGTGCCGCACGATACACCACTTCATCAAGTAAAACTACTGTGGCGTGGGCCCACATGGATTGCGACGAATTGGTTTGTTGTTAAAGGACTGCAAAAACACGGATATAATGACGTTGCAAAAGAGGTAATTTCAAAAATGGAAAAGATGATTGAGGCTCACGGTTTTCGCGAGTACTACAATCCTGAAGATGGAACGGGTTACAGAAGAACTAACTTTGGCTGGAGCACTTTAATTTTGGATTTACTTGAACAGTAATCGTCTCTGGATTGAGCGATAATCCGGAAACCGGTGAGGGATACAGGAGACAAAACTTCGGTTGGTCAACTCTAATCTTGGATTTGATGCAGTGAAACTCCTTGATGTGATTGCTCAATTCTCGGAAAGATTGGCTCATTTGCAAAACTCAAATCCATGAGACGGTTATACGTACTTAGACTCAATACCTCTCCGGGAACAAGCAAGATAGGAAAAGCAGTGCTCATCTCTTCCCCAATGCCTTCCCTCCATAACGTAGCCCGGATTCTACCATGTCTATCATTTTTCACTATTATATTTGCCAGTTGACCGGCACTATCTTCATCGGTCGTCATCTCAAGCGTTGCCGGTGCGAAGTACTGATTCACGGCATCCTCTTCAACACCACGGTATACCCATTCACAAATATGCCTTCCCCATCTATAATATTCTGCTTCAATTGCCATAGGTGTGAAATTTTAAGACTCTTTTTAGTATACGTCAAGCCTATATTAACCTCGAGCTGACAACCCACCAAGCTTCAATTCATTTATGCGTACCGTCCCCCCATTACTTGTCTTTAAATAATAAGCTATGCTGTCTTCATGATGACGCAATTCGTAACTCATCCGAAGCCCAATCGAAGTTATCCTTTCAAGCATCTGCCTTACTGTTTGGTTGTGAGATGTAGCAACGGCCGAAAGCGCACTTGAAGTTCTGCCTATCGTATTAAAAACAATTTCTTGTTCATTATCCGACCTGTTCGCTCTCTCGTCCCATTCTGTTCCTTCAAGACTTACTTCTTCCTCTAAAGATAACGGCTTCTCATCTTCACCTACTCTTCTTACGAATTGGAATTCTCCGTTTTCTCCTCCCGCATGTATACCGAGTCCCAAAAATAAATACCGTCTCATCAAATCTTGCCACGTAAGTCCAACCTCAACCTCGGCAATGCGAAGCATAGCCATTTGCCGTGCATCCCCGAAATGCAACTCATCCTCTTTTTCCCAAAGACTACCGGGAAGAACATCGGGAATCCAGTCTCCTCCCATAGGCAAGTCATGCTCATTACTCATGCGTAAATTTTACTCCTCAAATAGCTTCAATTCAAACAAAAATAACCCCCGGGCAAGAGTGGGTCATTTTTGTAAAATACGCTAATGCACAACCAATGCACCAATAGTATTAAATGGTCCATCAGCAGGCGTTCCCATAGAGGATACGCCACTTTCAGCAGCTAATTGGGTCGTAAAACTTCCCCAAATACGCTTAGGACTACTGTCATTTACCTTCGCAAAAAGCCAGTTGCCAACCCAAGACGGATTGCTTGCTTGCCAGACACGTCCGGCAAACCAGGCGCTATGCCCGTCAACCTTTAGTGAGGTGATAAGCACCCTATACCAAGCATGATTGGCATCGGAGTATTGGAAGGCTCCTCCGCCATCGGCTGTGTCGGCCGCAAATTGCGCACTTCGCAAGAGGCCATACGCCGTATACTTTACGTTGCCTAGAACACTGTGGGAATGTGCTCTCACGTAGGATACGCATGCACCTTGGTTGGCAAATGATGGATTGTTAAATGTCTGCCACCCATTATTTTTGCATTGGCTTACCAAAGTCGGCGGCCCGACGAGTGGGACTACGGTAAAGTGGTATGGACTACCACTTCCATTACTCCAGCCACTAAATGTACTGGTTGCATCCTTTGCTCTGACCCTTACCCAGTAATCTCCAACCGGAGTTCCCGGTGTTGGGATTTCGGAAGCACTAAGCCATCCACTAGAGTAAATAAGACTCGAATACCCACTATCTGAGTAGGCTTCGTACTGGTATTGAAATGGCGAATTTGTACCTGTCGAATCCGTCCAATCAACCTTTACAAGAGCCGCCGATGTAACATGAGCTCCATCGGCAGGAACAATAATAGTCGGAACCGACGGCGGAACAGGTGCAGTCGAGGACAAAGTAACATTGTCAACTAAATACCCATTGCCGTTATTTCCAGGCGCAGCTGTACCTCCTTCACGGAACAAAAGTTTACTCGTGGTAGGAATTACATGTCCATTTCCGTTCTGTTCGGGATCATATCGGTAATAGTCTTCCCAACTCGTTCCTGTTTTCTTTAGAACTCCATCAACATAGAGTTTGACGATATCGTTAGCAGGACCCGACAGAAAATCAATAGCAAACTTTATTGTATGTTTACTCGTCCTATCTATAGTCGCGACGTCAGAAGGATTAAAGCTTGCAACTGTAGGAAGCGGACCCGGATCTGTTACATCATAAAAAATGACATGAATTCCGTCTGCTTGGTCCTCAAATCCAACGTAACTCATCCTACCACCATTGCCATCATCAGGGCTTACCGATGTAAATAGGCCTACTTGTTGAGTAGATTGTGTGGATCCGATATCAAAACTCGCCTCAAAATGAGTATTCGAAACCGCCTCACCGGCAGGACTTGATAGTCCTGGGGAAAACGTCTGGTCGCCGAAGGAGCCACTAGTAACGGCGTTTGAAAGTCTTAACGCCTGAGTTCCAAAACCAAACCCTGAGGCATTTGAGAATCCAGAAACTGCCGCTACGGCCGCATCATACGCTCCGGCTTTAATCCACCCCTGCTGTCCGTTGATATTCCCAATTGTATAAGGACTCTCGAAATCTATGGGCGAAACAGTATCTGCAAATGTAGGCAGCGCAGTTGCAGCAAAAACCAAACCTGTTGCAATAGTTGAAACTAAAATTTTTTTCACCTTTCTATTGAAAGTCGAACTATTCATATTTTTTTCACCTCCTCCCTTTTTTGACAGAAAAAAAACCGGCATAATGACCGGTTTTATAAAACACATCACACTATAATTTCTGCCAAATACATAGTCTTATTTAGACTAAACCCGAAGGAAAGTTAAATCAATTGGGTCTTAAGATGTCTTTATAGTCGCTACTACAAACAACTATGGCATGAAAATTTAATGAGCGGGAAAAATGTTAGTTTTTGGATTAATAAATTTAAGTACATCAAAAATTATCAGCAACAAAAAACCGAAAGCCAACGAAAATCCCCATTCATAGAACGATATCTGAACAGTTTCGAATACATATGAAAGCGGTGTGTAGATTACCGTAAGGGTTGCAAGCAAGGAAATAATAGATGCAAACAACAAGTATTTATTTGAAAATGGAGAACGCGTCAGAACCCCTTTCCTGAATGATCTAAAGACAAATGCGGCACAGATTTCAATTACTATAAGTGCGACAAGCGCTACTGTTCGGGAACTTCCAGCATCGTGCCCTAAGACATTAAATGATATGTAGTATGATAAAAGGACAAAACTTCCCATAAGTATACCGGTCATAAAAACGATAGCAATTAACTTTCTATCAAGAATGTCCATATTCTTTTTGAATTTCCCGTGCATAATGTCCTTTGAAGAAGGATTAAATCCGAGCATAATGGCCGGCAAATTATCGGTGACCAAATTCATAAAGAGAATCTGTATCGCAACCAGCAGCGGAACACTCCATGAAAGGAAGGGAGCTAACATTGTTGCGATAAAAAGCACCATTAGTTCTGCAAAATTACATGATAACTGGTATGTGGTGAATTTTCTGATGTTATTGAAGATGGTTCGCCCTTCAATTATTGCAGCCATAATTGTCGAAAAATTGTCGTCCTTCAATATCAAGTCAGATGCAGACCGTGCGACATCCGTTCCTCTTTTTCCCATCGCAATTCCGACATGAGCCTCCTCCAAAGCAGGAGCATCGTTCACTCCATCCCCCGTCATTGCAACTATTTCACCAGTTTCTTTAAGCGCTCTTACGATGCGGAGTTTTTGCTCGGGCATGACTCTTGCAAATATACCTATACCCATAACTTCTTTCCGGAGCTGTTCGTCCGTCATCTTTTCCAACTCCTCACCTGTAATAACGGTATCCAGAATACCAATTTGTCTTGCAACGGCTTGTGCTGTTTCTTTGTGGTCACCGGTAATAAGTTTTACTGCTATCCCCGCTTTTTTACCCATCTCGATTGATTCCACTACCTCCTCACGCGGCGAATCCTCAAGAGCTGCAATTCCGAGAAAGGTAAGGTCCTCTTCCTCATCATGTGCCCCTCCGCCATTTTTTTTATACGCAAACGCAATCGTACGAAGTGCTTTCGTTGTCAGCTCGGAATTTTGTCCGAGCAATTCCTTTATTTTTTCCTCAGTCAATGGCAGAACCTTGTCGCGTTCCAGAAAATGCTTACAATGCTTTATCAGCATTTCGGGTGCCCCTTTGGAGAAAATGAACGACTCATCCCCCCTCTTAGTCTCAACGCTCATCATTTTCCTTTCAGAAGTAAAAGGAAACTCCTCAACTACAATATATGAAGGGTTATCTTTATGAAATCCTGCTTTCTCGCCCAAAACCAAAAGGGCAGTATCCGTGGCGCTCCCCGTCAGTTTTCTCTCCTCATTCTCATCCTGAACAAAAGAAGCATTGTTGCAAAGAACGGATGACAGAAGTATCAAGGTGAGCTGCTCATCATTTTCTACAGAATATTTCTTTCCATCGTGGAGTAACTCTCCATTAGTTTCGTATCCAATACCCGTAACATGAAGGGTTTTATTATCAAGAATTATTTTTTTTACAGTCATCTCACCTCTGGTTACGGTCCCTGTTTTATCGGTAGCAATAACAGTCGTCTCCCCTAAAGATTCAATAACACTCATGCGGTTGACTATCGCATTCCTTTTTGCCATCCTCATAACGCCCACCGCAAGAGTAGTAGTGAGCACTACGGGAAAACCCTCCGGGAAGGCAGAAACAGACAAAGCAATAACAAGAATAAGCGTACTTTCGATAAGGGGAAGTGTGATATTCCCGGACTGCAACACATACACGACTCCGGTTAATACCGACACCGAAATAGCAAAAATCACCATATATTTAGTAATTCTGTTGACTTTGCTTTGGAGAGGAAGCGTTTTTTGAGTTTCTTCAACGAGCTCTGCAATCTTTCCAAACTCGGTTTTCATACCCGTCTGGGTGACCTTCACGGCACAATTACCGCTTGTAATAAATGTTCCCATAAAGACCATTGAAGACTTATCTTCTTTTCCATCGGGCGAATACGGTTTTTTTACAACTTCTTGAGCCTCTCCCGTAAGTATCGATTCATCAACCGTAACCTCCTCTCCCGAAAGGATTATCGCATCGGCCGGTACCTTATCACCCGCACCCAATAAAACAATATCGTTCGGAACAAGCTCTGTTGATTCAACCAGTTTTTCTTGTCCCTCCCTTCTCACCCTTGTCTTTAGCGTTAAGAGATTCTTGAGTGCCTCCACCGCCTTTTCCGCCTTATATTCTTGGAAAAATCCTGCTCCAACAACCAGTGAGATTACTCCAAAAATTGCGATAGCAGTAATATATTTCCCGACAAAAAATGAAATGATGATAGCGGCAACGAGAAGATATACAACAAAATTATTTTTTAGCTGATTTTGGAAGATGCGGACTATCGAGGATTTTTTCTTCTCTGAAAGGACGTTTCTGCCAAATTCCTGGCGTAGAAGAATAACCTCCTGAGAGGTCAAACCGGAAAAGTCATTTTTGGGCATTGCCATTCATTATAGAGAATTGTGTGACAAGGGTAAAGAACGCCCTCCTACTCCCCATGAGGTTTGATAAGTTCCACCAGGTACTGTGGCACCCGTTCCTCCCACTTCTTATTTTGCTTCATGAGTGTCCTGATTTTGACTCCTTCCAACGTTCTTCTCTTGTGAAACCCTATGTAGACTGCAGGGATTCCATGCCGTTCAATAATGCCATTGTTCCAAGGGTTGTTGCCTATTGTCACATCAAATGGCCCGGTCTTTTTATATAAGTTTTCAAACCACACATCATCATCAGGATTGTCGTATAGCTTCAAAACTTTAATGACTCTCTCTTCCAAGTGCTCTTCCTTCAGAAATTTTTTTATGTGTAAAACTCTCTCTTTTGCGCTATACGGATTCTTCTCGTCGCTTTTGTTAGAACTTCCGATTCCTATATATATCTTGTCGCACAATTTCAATGCCTCGTCGATGAGAAATTTATGCCCGTGGTGAAACGGCTGAAAGCGACCGATAACAAGGCCGATGGCATATGCGTGCTGCATAGCAAAGATTATACCAATCCTGAAAGGCCTTGTGGAAATAGAATTATTTCTAGTTCTTTCTCATCGCATCCAAAGCAAAAGCAATAATAATAATAACTACTCCGAGCCACCACATCGAAAGGGACGGAATAACGGATGCCAGCAGAACTCCAAGACCAAGTCCAAAAAGACTATGCATCAGAACATGCGGAGTAAAACATGATTTCATTTTCGCATTCACAATACATCACCCCCTTTCTTATTACATCGTATCAATTACTATTTAACTCTTACGACTATCAGACATTACCTCCATTGTAGCTGAATTCAATTCTATTTTTGTCAGATACTCCTCGTGTGACGCTTTGATTTTTCCTTTCAAAAAATATCCTACAATTCCGGCGACCAAAACCACTGCTCCACCTATCCTTATAGCACCTTGCGGACCTACAATGTCCGAAACGTACCCGATTTCCAAATTCCCTACAGGGAAAAGCCCAACGAACATCAATAGATAGATACTCAAAACCCGTCCTCTAAAATGCGGTTCTACCAAATGCTGAATGCGGGCATTTATTATCGAGAATGCGGACAACAGTCCAAATCCTCCAAAAAACAACGTTATGTATCCAAGAAGCAGGTTTGATGTTAATGAAAAAAGTATCATCGATACCCCAAAAAGAATGATGCCACCGTTTATAAATATTGATGCGCCGAATTTGCCACCATACCCAGAAACGATAAAGGTAGCCAAAAGAGCACCAAGCCCTGAGGCGGCATACAGATACCCAAGACCTGCTGCTCCCTGATGAAAAACACCTTCTGCAATAAGCGGCATTATGGTTGTATATGACCACCCGAAGATACTTACAACGGCAGTGAGAATTACAAGGGAACGGATGATAGGATGCGCCCATGTGTAGGTAACCCCCTGTTTTATTGCTTCAATTGGATGTGGGTGTGTTGGTTTTGGATGAAGAAGTGGCACTATCAAAAACTGCACGATAATTGCAGCAACATAACTTATACCATTGAGAAGAAATGCACCTCCCGTTCCAACTAAAGCAATGAGAAGTCCGGCAATAGAAGGACCGACAACACGCGCCGCATTAAATATTCCTGCGTTAAGTGCAATTGCCGAAGGGACTTTGTCATTCTCTACCATCTCACTCACAAATGCTTGGCGCGCCGGCATGTCTACTGAGCCTACTACCCCCAAAAGAAACGCAAGAAGAATAATTTCCCAAACATTTATCACATTAAGGATAGTCAAAATTCCTAAAATAAGCGCCAGGACCATCGAAGCGGTCTGAGTAAATACAATCAGCATTTTTTTATCAAACCTATCAACGATTACTCCTCCAAAAAGTGAAAAAAGCAATGAGGGCAGCGTTGCTGCTGCAGCAACAAGACCGATAAGCATTGGTGATTTTGTAAGTTGCAAAACAAGCCACCCTTGGGCTACTATCTGCAGCCAAGTTCCGATTTGTGATATCAGCTGTCCTACAAAATAATACTGATAATTCCTGACTCCCATGGCAGGGAAAAGTACTAACAATTTATTTGGCTTTTTTTCCATGATAAAACCCGCAGTGATAGGTGGGGGGTTACATTTTACAATGAAACGAAGACGGCAACAACTACTTCTTTCTATCTCAAAGATACGATGTAGGCGCTTAGTAATATGATGGTTGCGAGTGCGGCAAAAACCGACCTCTTGACTACTACTTCCATGCTCACAACATATAGAACCAAATCAAAAAAGGCGTGAAAACAAAGTAAGAAAACTCATAAGTTTTCTTCGCTAGGCGTAAGAATTCTACGAGTTCTTGACTTCGTTTAAGAAGTCGTTAGACGGGTGTACGGGATTTTTGCGCTGCTTTCTTCTTAAATACTTGCATCCGGCAGGACAAATTTTGCCGGTTTCCCCGATGCATTTTTCGCACAGGATAAAATGTCTATGACAACCTACAGTGTCGCAGTTGATATAATGTTCAGATGTTTCCGAACACCGCTCGCATTTTCCAACAATCTCGTGCTTCTCAGAACCGGTGTTAAATCCCATCAATATCCGCCCGTCAAAAACATATAGCTTTCCTTTAAAATGCTCGTTTGGATATTTCTCCATGTAGGTGACGATTCCATTCTTGAGCTGATAGACATCCGAAAAACCGTTCGCGACCAAAAAACCGGAAGCTTTTTCGCATCGTACTCCACCGGTACAAACAGTTACTAGCGTTTTATCTTTCAGATTTTCCAAATGCGGGAGAAGTTCGGAAAGATCTCGAAAATTGCTGAAAGGAGGCAGTATTGACCCCTCAAAATATCCGCTTTTATGCTCGTAATCATTCCTCATGTCAACAATATAGAACTCCTTGGGCTTTCGCCCTGCGGACTTCTTGCCTCCTTTGTCGTCATAGAACTCTCTCCCTTCCTCAAACCATCTATGCAACTCCTCCGCTTCCAAGTATTTTCCTGTAACTTTCCATGGCTTTATATCTTTGTCGTGAAGGTGAAGACTGACTATCTCTTCTCTTACTTTTACTTTCAACTTTGGAAACGCCGTCCCGGTCCCTTCTGATTTCTTCCAATTGATATCTGAAAATCTTGGGTCTTTTGTCATAATTTTTATATATTCTTCGGTGTTCTCGATAGTCCCCTCAACCGTTCCATTTATCCCTTCCGTGGCAATAATTATGCGTCCGGTAAGCCCCAGCCGCTCGCAAAGCCGTCTCTGCTCCCGCATTTCATGCACAGGATTTTCAATTGGAGTGTACTTGTAATAAAGCAATATTTGATGGTTCATGTTAATGATTATACCAAAGCGTAAACACACATCCTCAATCAACAATCTATATTAACTATTGACTATTAACTATTAGCTATTTATTATTTCTAAACTATGTCCGCTAAATACCGCCAGCTATTTTTAGAAATGATGGAACAGCACCGCGATTTAATGCTGGATTTTAAAGACATACATGACAAATTTCTTCAAGACGAGGAAGCATACAAAAATGAATTCAATGAAAAAGGGAAAAAAGTGGTTGATGTTATACGTGAATACGAAATGAAATTGACCGCCCACCAAAATAGCGGACAGTTCTCCAAATACTCATCAGGCCTTGCAGATAAATTTTGGGACCAAATCCGTTCCTTCCTTCCACGGATTGATTTTGTTGGTGTAAAATAGTGATATGAAAACTCCAATAACAGAACTTAAGATTGAAGACATTGTTGTCGGCAATGGACGCGAAGCGAAGCAAGGAGACCGGGTTGTCATGCATTATACCGGCACGTTTGATGACGGGGAGAAATTCGATTCGTCGGTTGACCGCGGCATTCCTTTTGAAACCCTCATTGGAGTTGGGCATGTTATCAAGGGTTGGGACGAGGGTGTTCCCGGCATGAAAGTCGGAGGAAAAAGAAAATTATATATC
Source organism: Candidatus Levyibacteriota bacterium (assembly GCA_041910135.1). Lineage (GTDB taxonomy): Bacteria > Patescibacteriota > Microgenomatia > Levybacterales > GWA1-39-11 > JAUSNA01. The sequence continues at coordinate 9,041 of JAYRRJ010000098.1, read as the reverse complement.
CCCTACACCATGGGTTACGGCGAAGAAGGCGCAGGGGACGTCATCCCGCCACTTGCCGACCTCATCTTCGAGGTTGAATTGCTCGATATAAAATAGTATAAGGTATTAAGAAGTAAGTATTAAGGAAAAATACAAAAGAAATCCTAGCTTTATACTTTATACTCAGCCCTTGATACTTCTCATCCTATCTCTTCTCTCTTTGAATGTAAGAAGAAAAACCACTGGTCAAAAAATCCGACAATAGCTTTATACGGCGCTTCGATAATAAAATCCAAAATGAACAAGAAAATATTTATTTGAGAAATACCTGCAGTCAGATATTGCCCGACACGGGCAATCGGCATAAAGAAAAAATCGATAATCGGTGTCAAAAGTCCTTGCCTATTTTCTACACTGTATTCGTGAGCGGTGATATTGATACGGTACGCAAGAAATGACACAATTGCCAAGAAGAAAATAAATATTCCTTGAGATACCATACTGAAATGCAACAATGAAAGGCCCAAAGATACCGCGCCAAAACTTAGTAAAAATGCAGTCACCCACAATACCCAAAAGACCCAATCCATCGCACTTCTTGGTTTTTTGTCGGGAACCGGAAAATCAATCGCGCGGCCGATTTTAGGTTCCTCATCAAAAAGCAATGCATGTATCCTGGACAGGATTAAGCGCGAATTTTTGTCTCCGGGGGTGCGGATAGAAAATCCAACGACAATCATAAAAAGCGTTGGGATGGCAACATTCAGAGCTAAAGTTAGCCACTGAACGTGTCCCAAAAATATCCGCTCATACGTTCCTTCAACACCGAATGCAATTACTGTTTTTGAAAGAAGGATAAAAATGACACTTCTAATAATGGCACGTCTTACTTTCTCCGAAATCGTTTTGTATTTCCTCTTGCATGCGGCAAGAATAATCGCATCCAACTCTTCCTCATTCTGCACCAACTCTTTTATGCTGTCTTGTGTTGCAAAAATATCCTCCATGATAAGGAATGCAGGAATTTGTCTTTTGACATAGGACAATATCTTAAACCGTGCAGGGTGGGTCAATTGTTTTTCTATTTGTTCGTTAGCGTCCTTAAATTTATCGGCCACCGATGCTACCTCCTGGTTGCTCATTTTTCCGAAATACTGAGTGAATAATTTGAATCTCAAAAATGCAATATCGTCTTTTGAGTAGGCTCGTCTTATGGCAATAAAAAGTTGTACATCCCTCTCCTCTTCCATAGATTCTTCTGCTGCAATACTTTTTTGTAAAACATGGAAAATATAATTCCCAACTGCCTCCTCTACTTTATTTGGATGCAGGGACTGCTCGACATCCGAAGACATGAGTTGGAACATCAACTCCCGCATGCTTCCTTCTTTCAGTCCTCTTTTTACCGCTTCACTTTTAAGTTGGAGATAAAAATTAATTACTTTTTCAATTCTTGAAATCGTCTCTTCCGTATAAAGGCTCTCCGGAAAATACCGTGCCCATACCAATTCTTTAAGAAGGGGCTTTGCGGCAGTTGCACCTGTCCCTCCTAGCGCCAAGCGTCTTTTTAAAATCCGCTCGATTGATGCTCTCAATATCACCTCTTCATCCCTATATTCAATTGAATTGCGGAATTTTTCATACCATGAAGCAAGCTCCGAAACGAGAGGATTTACAACATTGGCAGTTTCGATTGGCTTTTCTTTGGCCTTCTCGAAAAGTTGGATAAGGCTTTCCGAGTATTTATTAAGTTGCATGAAGATATTGTATGCTTTGCGCTCTCACTTATCAATGCTTTGAAGACCAAAAAATCGTGATACAGTATGACATAGTCATTTTTTGTGTTAAAAAATTCAATTTATTCCCGCAAGCAAACAATGTAACAATATCCATTTACTATCGAAACATTCTTGCAGAAATAGATTTTATAGTTCAAAAATGCGAAAAATATTATTCAATTATTATTTGCTTATATAGTGATTTCGAAATATTTAGTTATTCATCAACTAGACTCGAAACGCTAAACGCTTAACCCTGAATTTTACAATATAAAATTCTTGCGGTAATTCGACAAAGAAGCAACGTAGTGATACTATAATTACCCCGATGGCAAAAGAAGAAAGCGTAATCCAGGAAAAGGTAAAACAACAACTCGAAGAAATTGCAAAGAAATTTTTAGAAATAAAAAAGTCTCTTCATATAGGTACCGAATCATTAACTCCACTCAACTATAAAGAGGAACTGGAAAAATTTTTTGTTTCCGGCACATATAATCCACAATATATTTATAAAAAAAGGGAGTTTAAAGATATTCCCAAAATAATTGACGGGTTTAAATCTGACATAGATGCACTTTTACTACCGGACGAATTGAAAGAGTACTTTCTGGAATTTCTTGATGATCAGAAAAATCTTTTTTTGACTAAAAGCTCTATAGGAACTGATAAATTTTCAGATAATGCTCACAAACTATTTGATTGGGGAACTGACAGGCTCGACCTTCTTCTTACCAACACTCCGAAAGTTGAATTTACAATGCATATTACGCATCGGATGCAGAATGCCGGAAAAATAAAATCGCGCTTTGAAATGGTGTTGAATAAATATGGTATTGATGGGTTCGACGTCAAGATTGATGCATTTTCGCCACATATCATAAATGTCGGAAGGCAATCGGTAAATATTGGGTGTGATATAAAACGTTTTGAGTGTAATGTCGACAGACTGGTTATTCACGAGATTGAAAGCCACGTACTTCAAGCGGAGAACGCCCGGCGCGGGTCTTCGATTCTTTCGGAGCTTTCCAAATATGGTAACCAGCATCTGTACGGCGAAGGTCTTGCCGTCTACAACGAAGTGATGACGCGAAAAATAACGCCAAGTGCATTTGAAATGTACTTCTCGCGCATAAAAGCAGTCAGGCTCTTGCATAAAAGTTTTCGTGAGATTTTTGATTCACTTTCCGAAACCCTTACCCCGCAGCGTGCATTTGTCATGACATATAGAGTCAAGCGCGGACTTTCCGACACCTCTGCTCCCGGGGGGTTCCCAAAAGATGCAGCATACCTTTTGGGGTTTCATGAAATAGAAAATCTTATGGTTGAGAAATTCCCAAAAAAACTTTTATATGCTACCCGTTCCCCTATTTTGTCCCGACTTCTCTTAAAATACAATTTAATAGACCTTTCAAAAGTCATAACTCCAAAGGCCGCGCGATAGTTCTTGCCCCACTCTTCCAATAGTCTTAATTATTTGAAAAACAACTTATAGTATTATATAATCGCATTATGGCAGAAACACTTGCGCCAGATGTAGCAAATTTTATAGCAAAGGAACAACGGATAGTAAATTCGGGAAAACCAATTCCAGAAAAGCTTTCGATACCCTCCTATGAGCAAATTCCACTTGAATTGAGGGGAATTGCCGAACGGATTGAACATATCTCGGGAAGCTGGAATCCGGTGGAAATATATACCGCTGATGCTTCAAAGCGCGAGGAAGAAGAAAAAAAGGTATCGGAAGCATTTGATAGAGGTGAAGAATATAATCCTTCTTTTACCTATTCTTACGCAAGCGGCTTAAATTTGTCGAGTGCTCGACAATTGCTTCATCAAGAACTTTCAAATTTACGGCATTTCGGTGAAAAAAAAGCAGCAGGAAAAACGAAACACGGTGGCAGATTAACACTAGATAGAACTGCACGGCTTTTTAGAAGTGCGTTGTATTTCAAGATTAAAGATGACTTGGCAACTTGTGATTTGGTAGATGGAATTAAGAATAAAGATGATGAAAAAATTTCAGTTGCACTGAAGCAAAAATATCCTGGAACCGAACCAACGCTTATGACTCTTGCGGAACAAATTTACGAAAAAGCCACACGGGAGGGTGACCCTGAAGAAAATATGGGCCAAGGTCTTCTTACTCCTCAACAAGCAGAATTCATAAAGAACATGCAATTCGATGCCGAAGGAATAAAGAATGCTTTTGAATGGCTCTTGAAAGATTATGGAATTTTCTACTCTCCACAAAATCCTGATGGATTTAAAGTAAAAGTTGACAAAAATGCATCTGGCATTGATGTAAGAGATAAATCAGCAGAAGGACCTACGGTGTTTATTCCTGAAAAAAGAAAAGTAAATGGGGTAAAACTATTGGGTCTTATGGCGCATGAGATAGAAAGACATGCGGTTCAATCTGTAAATGGAAGAAAACTTTTCAGACTTGGAGGAGGAGCTCTTAAAATTGATAACGAGCAGCTTTATGAAGGACTTGGCCTTCGTGGAGAAACAGATATAAACAAAAAGCTTTTTGGAATTCAAGATGCCGGACCCAGACCCTACTATCCCTTCGCAGTGAAGCTGGCAGAAGAAGGAGCATCGTTTTTTAAGATTTATAGCGACCAAGTAGAAAGACGTTTAAGAGTGGCACTCAAAAAACCAGTTGGCACCGGATTACCCTCCAATGAGAACATAAACCCAGCAGTTCTCGATAAAGCAAAGAAGAATGCATGGGATACGACATATAGAGTTATGCGTGGACATACTGATACGAAAAACACCAAAAAATTTGCAATGGCAAAAGACTTAGGATATTTACGGGGCTATCAAATTGATAGACAACTAAGAGAAAAAGGGATTGGACATCTTAACGAAGCTGGAATTATTGCAAGTGGAGGATTGCAGTACCTGGCAGAATTCCAATTAACTCCTGATAGACTTCCTCATCCTTTCAAGGATGCGACAACCCGGTACTGTATGGAAGTAATGCTTCCTCAAATTGAAACCGCAGCCTAAATACTCCTTGAAATTAACCTAATTCTGTTATATTCTCCAAATGTAATTATGGCAGAACCCATTGGTCCTTCTTTCTTCGAAACCGCTGTTACCGAGGTCCAACCCAAGATAACCGATCGGCCTGAAATCCGCAATATCATGGCAGAACGGTATGCTGGGACCGACATGGTGGTTCTTTTTGCCGAAGATACAAAAATTCGAGCAGAACGCGATTTATGGATTACAGTCATGCAAGCGCAAAGCGATCTGGGCCTTCATATTCCGCAAGGAGCAATTGATGCATACAGAAACGTCCGAGATATTGTTAACAGAGACTCTATCCGTTCCCGAGAACTTGCGTTGCGGCACGACGAAAAAGCACGCCTTGAAGAATTCAATGCTCTTTCTGGTGCTCAATATGCACATGAGGGCATGACATCGAGGGATGCTTCCGACAACATAGAGCAAGCGCAAAATAAAGTTGCACTAACTATCATACGAAATAGGCAGGTTGCAACGCTTAATAGACTCGGCCGATATGCAATAGAAACTGGAGCTCAGGTATTTGCCGATCGCTCCCACAACGCCCCCGCGCAACCATCACTTCTCGGAAAATTATTTGCCAACGCCGGCGAGGAATTACTTCAAGGATTCCAAAGGACTGAAGATGTGCTTGAAAATTATCCCCTCCGAGGAATAAAAGGCCCGATGGGAACCCAAACTGATCAGATGCAACTTTTTGGAGGAGATATGGAAAAAGTCTATGAACTTGAACGACGCGTTGCAAATGCATTAGGATTTGAAAAAATTCTTGATAGCGTTGGACAGGTCTACCCCCGATCTATGGACTTTGAAGTTGTCTCAGCGCTTCTCCAATCGGTAAGCGGACCATCAAGTCTTGCGCTTACCTTGCGTCATATGGCGGGCCGCGATCAATTCACTGAAGGCTTTAAAGAAGGACAAGTTGGTTCTTCTGCTATGCCGCACAAAATGAATACCAGAACACTTGAGCGTATAGAGTCACTAAAGCGGGTTCTGCGAGGGCATCTTACGATGGCAGCGGCCAACTCAGGAGAACAGTGGTATGAAGGAGATGTGAGCGATTCGGCTGTAAGACGCGTGTTTCTTCCTGATTCTTTTTATGCAACAGACGGAATTTACCAGAGTATGATGACAGTGCTTGACGAAGGAGGATTTTATCCAACCGTCATCAACCAGGAACTCGAAAGGTATCTTCCATTCCTGACAACCACAAGATTACTTATGTCTGCGATACAACACGGTGTTGGTCGAGAAACCGCACATGAGGCGATAAAAGATCATGCTGTTGCCGTGGCATTAAAAATGAGAAAGGAAGGTTCGTATGACAACGATTTGATAGAAAGACTTGCTGCCGACCCTCGCCTTGGGATGGAAAAGCAGGATCTTCAAAGGGCAATTTCTGTTCCGATTGAATTTGTGGGCAATGCTCCGGCTCAAATAACGAAAGTCGTAAATAAAATAGACGCCGTCGTAAAAAAATATCCCGAAGCGGCTGCATATATGCCTGAAGAAATTGTCTAGCACGCACTTCTCCGTGTTATAATTCCCACATGACAATTACCCCCGTAAAAACTCACAAAATAACCGAAAAAGACACCAATCTTTTTAATATTATCGACACCTATATAAATAAGATGGAGGAAAACTCCATTCTTGTCGTTACTTCAAAAATTGTTTCCATAACTGAAGGAAGAATTCAAAAAATAAATCACACAACGGAGGCTGCCGACAAAGAAAAATTAGTCAAAGAAGAAAGTGAAATGTTTTTGGATAAGAATGAGAACCAATACGGATTTTACCTCACGATTACTCAGAACTTACTCATTCCAACCGCCGGTATCGATGAGTCAAATGGGAACGGCTACTATATTCTGTGGCCCAAAAACTCGTATGAAACGGCAAATAAAATAAGACGGCATCTCGTTGAAAAATTTGGTGTACAAAATATCGGGGTTATCATAACCGACAGCAAAACCACTCCTCTTCGCTGGGGAACAACGGGGGTTAGTATAGCTCACTCCGGGTTTAACGCCCTCAATGACTATATGGGAAAACCCGATTTATTTGATAGGATAATGCGCGTCACAAAGGCAAATGTCGCTGACGGACTTGCGGCAGGGGCGGTTACCGCTATGGGTGAAGGGCAAGAACAAACTCCCCTTGCTGTGATTTCCGAGCTTTCAAACATCGAGTTTACCAATCGTGATACTACCGAGAATGAAATCAAGGAGCTTCGAATCGACATGAATGACGATGTTTATGCACCAATTTTAAGAAGGGCCCCTTGGCAAAAAGGACAGAAATAGTTTGATAGTTTATAGTTTAGTAGTTTGTAGATAATTCAGAAAGACTTCATCATTTTATGAAGCATTTTCATTACTTCCTGCAAGATTTGATTACATTCCTCGTAAAAACTTTCATGCAGAAATCTCAATTTTTTTGCAATTATCAACTGTGTTTCTAGCTCTGCACCAGATGCGTATGAAATTCTTAGAAATTGGATGAATTCTTTCTTGGAAGATCTTTTTTGTCCCTCAGCAATATTTGATGGAATTGAGACAGCACATCGTCTCATCTGTGAAGTCAAACCATATAGCTCAGAATTTGGAAAACCCTCTGTACATTTATAGATTGCTTCGCAAAGATCAATAGACTTTTGCCAAACAATTAAATCCTTAAACGAACCCACTCCTCAACTATAAACTATAAACTGCTAACTATAAACTAAAAATATATTGACAATTATTTTTATTTCTTGTAACTTAATGTAATGGGACCAAACAACGGCGAAAATCAGGGCGGTGGTGTTGCAACCCTTGAAATGCCACAGACAACAGCACCCGCAGCAACAGAAACAGGCAACGGTTTACTTCCAACTCCGGGCGCATCTGCCCCGGAGGCAACAGGTGCCGTAGCACAAGTTGAAAACATCGCCGCAACAGCATGGGCAGGCTCGGAAGCAGCCCCAACTGCCTCAGCAACCGGCTCGGAAGCAACGGTACCCACAACTGCCGGACTTCCCGAAGTAAAACCTCTTGACTCGGCAAAGCCATTTGTCTCCCCCGACATGGCAAGCGCCAGTGCAACAGTTGCAAATCGGGACGCTCAACAAGAAGCATTTATGGCACAACAGAGCAAAGAGAAGACGGGATGGGGAAACAAAATTCTTGGATTTGTCGGCCTTCGTGGTGGCGTAAAAACAGAAACGGTCGGACAATCCGCAAACGCCATGCCCGATCATCTAAAAGATGGTGTTACTCCTCCGGTTCCAAATGTTACCCCTGAAGCAGCAGCCGCAGTCAATCAGGATTCAACCAAGCTTTCATCAGCCGATTTAGGACCGGCACCGGACTTTCCGGCAGCTGCCACCCAAGAGGGTCTTTCCCCAATGGGAACTGAGGCTCCCGCGGCTTCTACAGCCGAACCGTCAAGCCCTCCCACTTCATCCGAAACATCCGGGACAAGCCCGGACAACACCGGTCTGGATGCGACAAATGCTGTCAAAGAGGCTGATTCTATAGTCAAAAATGCAACCGGTACCGGTGCGGCTCTGGATGAAATTGACAAAACCGCAACTGATACAATGAATTCTGCCCCTTCCGAAACTAAACCCGATGATGGCACTCCTGCCGGAACAACAGGATCATCATCCGAACCTTTCCCAAGTTATGGAGTACAAACTGAAGCAGCCGCATCGTCAGGTTCCGTAGATGCAACAGCCGACGCAACCCAAGATGCTGCACCCGGTACTGCTCCTGCACCCGACTCTCCTTCGGCATGGCCATCCGCTCCTGCCTCAGAGCCAACCACATCGGGCCCTTCAGCAGTAGCAGAACCACCCGCCGCACCAGACGTGCCGGAGTACAAACCGACAACCGACATGGCACCTGCCGGTGAAGTCGCCGCACCCACCACCCCCGCAAGTTGGTCAATTGACGCTTCAGCGGCGCATCCCGATGCGCCCGTTGTTGGTGGTGTGTCCCCTGCCCCTGAGGCCCCCGCACCGACTCCATCAGACCCAAACGCTCTAAAGCTCGAGTCGACCCCAACACCTCTCGCCGGAGCTCCTACCGAAACTCCTCCTCCATTTGGAACAGGAATGCCCCCCTCTATGGGAGAAACAGCACCCGTAACCGCCCCATCTGAAGCCGACGTTCCTTCACCCACTGTTCCAGAGGCGCCAGTTGAACCCGCTTTGGGTTCTGCCTCTACAACCGCTGCTCCGGAGCCTCCCCCTATGGATATCTT
>JAYRRJ010000097.1:0-8763 GCA_041910135.1 Candidatus Levyibacteriota bacterium | reverse complement strand
GACGGTGTCCAGCCTCAAGCGGCTCCTGTGTATATTGCCCGGCGTGGACCCACAACTACAAGCCCAAGAGCCGTAAGTGGAGCAGGTTTCTCATGGCCTGTTCAGGGTACCATGAACCAGTACTATAGCTGGTATCACCGTGCAGTTGACCTTGGAGCACCTCTTGGGACACCGGTGGTTGCGGCTCAAAGCGGTACGGTCAGTGAGGCTATTGCAGGTGGATGGAATTATGGATACGGGACGCACGTTATCATCTCGGGAGACAATGGCTATCAAACGCTGTATGCTCATATGAGTTCGCTCAATGTGTCATCGGGCCAAAAAGTGACTGCAGGCTCAACCGTGGTAGGTTGGGTGGGCCTGACGGGTAGAACTACTGGGCCGCATCTTCACTTCGAGGTCCGCTCTGGCGGCAACTTCTACGACCCATTAAGCTTCCTTCACTAGGTTGTTATCTAGCTTAATGGGTTGCGAAACGACCCACTTTCTTTTCTCCATTAGGAGAAAAGAAATAATAGACAAAAGACAGAAGACATTAGACAAAAGACATGAGACAAGAGTCAGAAGACAGGGAAAATATTAAATAGAAGAGAGCATTAATTGGAAAAAAACATGGTAAACTTTTTCGATGGGCATAATTTTTAATTTTAGAGATTTACTTGTATGGCAGAGGGGTCACAAGTTGGTTTTGGGAATTTATAATCTTACTACTAAATTTCCTGTTTCAGAACAATTTGGGCTTACCAACCAGTTGCGAAGAGCATCTGTTTCTATTACTTCAAATATCGCTGAAGGTTTTTCTAGGAAAAGTATAAAAGAAAAACTTCAATTCTATTATATGGCTCATGGTTCGCTTTCAGAAGTGGAAAACCAAGTTCAAATAGCTAAAGATGTTGGTTATGTAGATGAAAAAGAATATGAAAATATCGCAAATCTTTGTTTAGAAGTTGGAAAACTGCTGAATAGTCTGATTAACAAAACAACCCTAAGGAAGTAATTTTAATCCTTTTGACTTTTATCCTTTATCTCTTGTCTATTGTCTTGTATCTAATGTCTATTAGCCATTAGCTATTGGTTAGGTTCGGCAGACGGCGAAGGAGTCACGGTTGTAGTTGGAGTAGGATTCGTTTGTCCTTTTGGAGGCTCAGGAATCTTTACTCGAGGATCTTTTGGAGGGAAATCAGCCTGCGGTTTTACGACTCCAAGAGGCGTTTTGTCCTCAGTTGGTTGTTTTGTTTGGATATTCTCCTGTGCTTTGCCTATTTTTTCCTGTACGGCCTTTATCTCGGTGCTTATTTTATCCAAATTTCCTTTATCGTTAGCCACAAGCTGTTGAACGGTTTGATATTGGGTGAGTGCATTTTGTAGGTCACCTTTTTCCTCCAGAACATGGCCAAGGTTGTAATAAGCATTTGCGTAATCATTTTTGAGCTGAGCTGCGATAGTAAACTGGTTTTGTGCCAAATCCCACTGTTTGAGCTGGTAATACACTCCGCCAAGCTCAATTCTGAGTCCGGGGTTTGAAGGGTTGAGGGTAATTGCCTGGTTGTATGAGGCAACGGCAAATTGTTCCGCATTTTGTCCGACTCCGATAAGATTTCTATAAATTTGACCCAAATTCTGCCAGTCAAGGGATACATATGGGGAGAGGGTAACGGCTTGACGAGCGCTGTTGATGCTTTGTTGCAGAAGAGCGATGATGTTATTTTGAACCTCTTCGCTGGGTTTTTTGCCTTGTTGCGCGTTAACTATATTTGCAGCCAACGCAAGATTGATTTGTGAAAAAAGCCGGTAATAATCACTCCTATACGGGTATTCGTTTATCGCTTGCGTCTCTAAGTTGTATGTTTGGGTTCCTGACCGAAGTGCTTGTTGAGAAAACGATTTTGCAAAGAGAATATCGGAATTAACAAGCGCAATGTAACCTTTGCGGGGGGTCGCGCCTGATCCGGTTAAATAGAACAGAACAAAAACAGAAACAAGAAGAGTAAGAGCAAGAACAATTATCGGCAAAATAAGATTTTCTTTCTTTTTGTGGTGTTGTTGCTCTTCGGAGAGCGCAATAAGTCCTTGCTTGAGGGCGACTAAATTGAGGCTAATAGTGTCAAAGCCTTTTGCATTCTCGATGCTTCTATGAGCTACAAACAGGCTCAACAGAGCGAATAAAAGAAAAACCATCGAATAAGAGAAGGGAATAACGAGGGATAACCCAAAAACAACAAGGGTCGATAAGAAAACCGGATTTGATATTTTGCTTTTGCTTCTAAGAAGATTTACAAAAATGAATGCAAATGCAAATAACCCCAACACACCGGTTGTTGCGAGCAATTCCAATATATAGGAAGAAGAGAAGGCGAACGTAAGATTCCAAAAAGTATATCCGTTAAAAGAAGGGGTAACGTACCTTGTGAAATCTGTTGAGAAAGTTCCATAGCCGGAGCCAACAAGCAATGATTGAGCTAGTCTTTGAGAATCCTGGCTAATTGCTGCAAATGCAATTTGGAAACCGTGGTTGAAAGGAAGAAGAATGGGTTTTTGAGGCGAGGAGATTACCTGAAAAACGACTAACCCGAGAGCGATTCCGAATATAACAGCAGCTCCCAACTGCATAAGTTTTGAATAATCGCGGGTAAGTGATTTCAATTTCCCTTTTTTGGCGATAGCAATAAGTGAGGTAAGGCATAGTGCAAGAATGGGGAGAAGAAATGCTCCGTATTGGATAGGTGAACCATGGGTGTTGAATGCTTGTGATTTTACCGCTTCAAATGGGAGAAGGAATACATTGAAATAGGCGAGAATACTCAATATTGCCGACAAGGCACTTCCTATTATAAGAGAGGTTAATACTATCGCATATGAAGATTTTTCCTGGATGAAATTAACTGTTGTAAAAAAGAAAGCACAAAGTAGAACGACCGGGGTAGTTTGTAGTACCGCGTCCTGAAGGGAAGAGGAAAAGAAGGTCGAGAGTATCAAAATAACTGCAAAGACAAGAATTGGAATATTCAAGGGATTTGTGACAAGGGTAATCCTTTTTTCAATGACTACCTTTACTCCCCACAAAACGAGAAGCAATAAGCTTCCGAATACAACGAGAAGCTGTTTTGGAAATGTAAAGAAATCGGTAGTTATTGTGAGGAAGAACAGCGGAAAAAGGAAAAAAATAGTAGCTGTTATTATCGTTCCTATACTATCAACTATTGATGAGGCAGATTTGGTATTCATAATAAAGTCTTCTTGCTCCATTAAGTGCGTTTTTTCTTAAAAGAAGCTTAAAACGAAGTTTCAAGCTCTGCTTAAAACGAAGTTTCAAGCTCGCCTTGAAGAAGTTGCGCGCTTTAAAAGCAAATGGGACTACAATTACCATAACAGATATGAAAAAGGACTGTCAAGCCGACAAAAGCGGGTCATAAAATATCCAAATAATTTGGAACAATTAGTGATATTTTAATTTGTAGTTTGATATATTACGAAATATATTGAAGTAGTTATAAAAGGATAACGTAAACTATAGAAACTATTTCAGGTTTATTTCAGGCTCTTGACAACTGAAAAAAAACGTACATATACTAAAACTACACAACGCTGTGGTGCGTGGGATTGGGCGTGCTGCAACTTCTTGTAGGTTAGTATTGGCGGGCAAAATATTTGTACATTTGATATGCCAAAAAAAATAGGAGAGTCTCAGAACAAATTGAAGCAACCGAAGCAAGATATATCTCAAATAGTCTTACTCGCACCATGCACATGTCGGCTTGTTCACAAATTTATTTATGAGTAAAAATGAAAAGATAATTATGGGTATTTTGGTGGGGGGGATTATTATTTTCCTGGCGTTGTCAATAATTTTATTGTTTGGACGAGGAAAGGAAAGTGGTGTAGAAAATACTCCAAACACGACAACCGGCGGTGAGCCTGCCAAAAAAGCCAACGTGAGTCCTTATCCCACAATTCCTCCAATCCAAAACTCAACAGTTATGATGAATAGCCGTAGGTTTAATCCTTCTACCGTAACAATTCCAAGAGGAGGATATATTCAGTTCATTAACATTGATCAGGATCCGATTACTATAGAGGCGAATGATGCTAAGAGTTCAGTGCTTAACCTAGGCGCAATAGCACCAGGTGAATATAAGCAAGTGACTTTTAACAATAGCGGAACATTTACCTATCGAAACAAAGAAAAATCCGGCTTGACCGGAATAATAATTATACAATGAAATTATTACCTGCCCACAAAATAATGAAAAGAGAGGGCTTCACGCTCATTGAAGTCCTTGTTGCAGCAACAATACTCGCGACCCTTATTGGGGGTATTTTGTTAACAATCAATCCAGTAGGCCAAATAACAAAAGGTCAGGATGCACAGAGGATTTCCGACATCAAACAAGTCAAGACTGCAATAGATCTTTATTATAGTGACAAGAAGTGTTATCCCCAGCAAGTTCCTTTCGGCAATGAGTGGAGGGTGAATAACACTGTATATATGAAGAAGGTCCCACAAGACCCGAAGTGTAACGGTGGAAGCGGAACATGCTACAAATATAGAACTGATACATCGGCATCTTGTCCACAATGGAATGTCGTTTTTGCGCAAGTAAGCAAGTCCTCATCTCTCAATAATATTTGTCCCCTTTCCTCACTATCCAATTGCACTCCATCAGGATACTCTAATGCTACGTGGGCATGTACCTTGTCGGGAGCAGTGAATTGTGACGCGCTTGCTGCTGGCCCATCCATAGGTGCGGGAGGCCTTGAGACCATTAATCCAACCGCGACCCCAACTCCTGCCCCGTCCTCAACTCCTACGCCAACTCCGACACCTCCTGCAGGGTCAGTCACATATGATTTCGGAAATCCGGCCAGTACTAACCCTGATATATATGAGGCGACAATTATGCCGTTATATCAGTCTATTGGTCAGGCGCAGTCAATCCGTGTCTCCGCAGACGACACTGTGGGAAATATCACCTCTATAAAAGCAATTATGTATTCAGACGGAGATGCAAGGGAGTTTACTTTGTCGCGAAGCGGCGGAACCGCGCAAAGCGGTACTTGGTCAGGTACATGGCAAGTAACCGATACCTACAATAGAACATATGGGTATGATCTTATTGGAACCGATAGTCTAGGAAATAAGTCAACGTCATCTATCAGAATTAACCGTTAATTATGAATAAAAAAATTGTTGTTTTGTTGATTGTTGTTCTAATAATAGCTGCTTTAGCTATTTATTTTGCCCTCATAAAGGGCAGCAATAAGTCAACTTCTGATAATACACAACTTTCAGATACGACGAATATCGCACATACAGTTATCTATGATGGCAAGATTTTTACTCCGAATTCAATAGATGCAAAGAAGGGAGACACAATTAAAGTAACCAATCTATCTCCTAAGAAGGTAATGGTAGCCATTACCGGTAAACAAGCAGCTCCCGTATTAACAATTGAGTCTAATGGTACCACATCCTCTCCGGACATGCATGAAGATGGAAAGTATTTCTTTAAGGACATGACGGAAGCGCTTATAAATCTTCCGGTAAAAAAGGCTAATACGTCGACTACCGATGCCCCACAACCGATAAAGATAGAACATACAAATGAGTCTGTTGAGCTTAATAGTAGTGGTTTTGAGCCGGCTGTAGTTAATGCGAAGGCGGGAGTTATTGTTAAGCTTATAAATGCTACAAATACAAAAAGGACTATTCTTGCAGGTCAAACAAAATTCGACATAAGTGCAAATGGTTCAACAACTCTAAATTTTGACAGCCCCGGTAGTTTTACTTATACAAATGAAGCCAATAAGACTCAAGTACTAAAAATAACAGTAGAGTAATATGAAAATGAAATACATGAATCAATTTACGCAAAAGTCATTAGCTATTGGGTTTCTTATTTTCGTTGCTGGATTTATTTTTGTTCCGAAATCTGAAGCTGCAATTGCATATAGAGCTTCTGCAACTGGTACCGTTAATGCTTCAACATCCCTCACAATTAACAAGCCCACTGGTACGGTACAAAACGATGTAATGGTAGCAGCTATTACGATTAATCCAAACGGTGCTTCTGTTCCGACATTTACACCTCCATCGGGGTGGACGATGATACAGCAGTCAACGAATCAGTCTGGTACTTACTACCCAAGCACCGCGATCTTTTATAAGGTGGCCGGAGCGTCAGAAGGTGCGTCATATAGCTGGACAATTAATACTACATCATACGGTGGGGGATGGATAGCTTCATTTTCAGGCGTAGATACCTCAAATCCTATTGATGTATCAAATATCCAAACAGTTGCGAATACTAACGGTAAGACCACCAGTTATTCAACCCCTGCTGTGACAACGACCGCTGCAAATGATATGGTGCTTGTAACCTACGGAGGGAATACTACATCGACACAAAACACCTGGTCTACGCCCACAAGCGCAAGCGTTATTAGCTCAAGTATATGGTTTAGTGGAACCGTTACTTCAAGTTCGGGTTTTTATTACACGCAGGCCTCCGCGGGTTCTACAGGTGCTGTTGCATCAACAGCATCGGTTAGCTCTTATGGAAATGCAGGAATTGTTGCATTGAAACCACTGGGTTCAGTAACAACGACAACAAGCTCAGGTACAACGTATAATTCCATTGATATTGGTATTACCGTTACAACTGTAAATTCATCCTACTTTGGGGGTGTTTTTGGAACATCCAACACAGGTAATTGTTCGACAATGCCCGGAACCCTTAACCAGTACCAAGTAAGTGCAGGTGCAGGAACATGGACTAATTATCATTACAACTTAAATAGCGGAGTAAGTGCTAATACTTCATATTACTACTGTGCAACTATGTACGATCAAGTTACCGCAACACTGTATTATGGTAATATTTTAGGTCCTGTAAGTACTCAACCTCTTCCCGCACCGACAGTTTCCACTTATGCCGCACACACAATTGATGATGCGAGCGCTACGCTTCCGGGAGGCATTATGGGGTATGGTGCAGGGTCGTTATCTTCAATTTTCAGATGGGGTACTTCCAATGTAGCCTGTCACAGCTTGCCTAGCACAACACCAACCGATTCAACAGGGTCAAATTATACGGGGCTTTATGCTCCAAAAACCTATAGATTGACAGGGCTTACCGCTAATACGACTTACTATTTCTGTATAGTAGGAACAAGTACGCAAGGTACTACATATGGTAGTGTGCTTTCCTTTACCACACCCACCGGAGTAGGTTCCGGCTGCGACTTATTGCCTGCTTCCACACTCGCATCCGCAGGAGACAAAACCACTCTCACTACATATCTAGGTAGCAGTAAGTTTCAAGGCACATTGCTGTATAAAGCTACTACTAATGGCTGGACAGCAGCCAACTTCCACACACCGGTTGACAACCAGGGAGCAACAATGGTACTTATAAAAAATTCGGTTAACAATAAGATATTTGGAGGATTTAATCCACAAAGCTGGAATACCTCAACAGGGTATAGGCCTGGAGCAGGTGGATTTTTGTTCTCTTTAAGCGACGGATACAAATTATCGCAGACTGTATATGCAGATTATCAAACATATAACAGCACGAACTATGGCCCCACCTTTGGAGGAGGGCATGACATAGCTTTTAATAACTCATCTCTTACAAATCCAGGGTCAGAGTATACAAATGCAAGTACCTACGAAAATCCTTCTTCAAAGGGTGCTTTTACCTATCTTGATGGTGGTGGTGGTTCTCCTTCGGCCTACAATTTTACGCCTTCGGAAATTGAAGTGTATAAAATTTCTGTCTGCACCGTTTCCGCGCCAACTGTAACAACACCAACAAGCGCGTCGATTACCGTTACTTCGGCAACTCTTGGTGGAAATGTAACCTCAGGAGGAACACAACCGATAACAGCGCGGGGAATTTGTTATGCGCCAACTGCAACCGACTCCGACCCGCGATTAGGTGACAGTGGGGTTACGTGTACTCCTGAAGGGGCTACAACAACCGGAGTATTTACTATTGCTGTAAATAATCTTTTGGGCAATACCGGGTATTCATACAATGCCTATGCAACAAATTCTGTAGGAACGGGATACACATTAGGGACGTTTAGCACCGTCAATCCTTCTCCAACAACAGTTGGAACATCAACAAGCGGGACTCCGCAGTCGTATTATGTAACTCTTAATGGTTCTGCCAACCCAAATGGTCATCAAACTTACGGTCATTTTAGGGTCTTTCCAACAAATCCCGGTAGCTGTTCCGATATCGGTGGTATCCGATATCCTGAAGGAACTGTAAATTTTCCGGATCTTGATTTAGGTGATGGAACGTCTGTTGTGAGCGAGCCGACATTTAGTTATGCAATACCTTTGAACGCTTCAACTTTTTTGACGCCAAATACTACCTATTATTACTGTGCATATGCAATTAACACAGTTAATTCCACTCAATACACAACAGGTGCTTCCGCAGTATCTTCCTTTACAACTCGCGATGGACCCGCAAATCCCTGCGACCCTCCATCAAGCGGGAGCCTAAGTATCCCAAGCGGAGCAGCATGTAACTTTGTAGGAACAGTTGGTGGAGTGGATGCGGGAACCGGAACCAGAAATACCGCGCAACTTACCATTCCGTCCGGGACGAGGCTAACGATTGGTGCCGGTCAGAAGATTGCGTTTGGGTCAATCTCTCTTGCCAAGGGTGCTCTTATGACAATAGCCCGCGGAGGCTCACTTTCTGGTGGAGGAGTGTATGTCCATGATAATGATAGAGACAATTATCT
>JAYRRJ010000096.1:0-7593 GCA_041910135.1 Candidatus Levyibacteriota bacterium | reverse complement strand
GTCGGAAGGCGGAGAAATTTCTCACATCACAAATCTTGAACCTGTTGGTCAAAAGCACGAACTTGCCGACCCGAAGTTTTTGGATGGTCTATCAGTTAAAGTTGAACCCCACAGACAAATGGTCCCACTTTTCCAATATTTGGACAAAATTCACGGAAAACCTCGGGGCTCTGAGGGTGGGGAAAAAGACCTAAATTCACCGGTCGAACAATTAATTATCAAAGAAGGAAGTGAAATAAAGCTAAAAAACCTGACCCAGCTTCAAGAAATGCTAAGAACTGGCGGTTTTAACGCGGACATTTTAGGTGTTCAATCTGTAGGACAGAAGAATCAAATGATGACCTCTGTTGTTCAGGATGTTGACCCTGATAAGCCAACCTCAGGCTACGAAAGACCGGTTATAGCCGAAGGACCACATATGATAATAGCCCCTTACGCATACGACAAAGATGGAAAACTTCATGTTTTCAGAACTGTTCAATTTAGAACTGGTAAAGCAAGCATTGATACGGCACGTGGCTTTTTAGATGCTCAGACTCTAGCATCAGGAGAGCACATTTACAAAGTTGAAGGGTCAGAAGCAAAAGTTCAGGAGAATTTGGGAAAAATCATCAAAGAAGAAGGAGGAAATAAGTTCTTGAAAATAAAAAAAGTCAATTTTATGGGAGCGCATGTTGTTAATAGAAGTTTTGTTACTTCTCCCTCCGCTCTTTTTGGAGTCGAAGTCGATTACGATACGTTCTCTCAACTCAAAAATGTAGTGTCTCCCGATGAGGCGGCACGACGCAAAGAGCAATTTGAGCACGAAGGGATAATGGACATGATACTCGATATGACCCCTGACCAATATGTCAATTACAAAACGAATCCTTCACTCTCAAAAGATATGGCGGCAGACAGCGCAACAGATATTGTCATGCTGCAACATTTATTTACAGAACTGCAAAAAGAAAAAACAAAACCGGCTACCACCGCACCCACGACTACAGCACATAAAACGGAGCACAAAGGAAATAAATTTTTGAATTTCTTCAGAAGAAAAGCAGCGTGAGTATAGTTGACTGAATAGGAACGAAACAAGACTCTTTTCCTCTTTTTAGATAGTTTTGAAACAAAACTTTCGCATACCATACAGGGAAGAGGCTTATAGAATTGGGGCGCCAGTCGGAGTTGAACCGAACAAGCGCCCCGGACGGAAAGGTCAGGCGGTGAGAGCCTCGGGGTGGCGACAGAGCCACACGAAGAATGCCGAATTGGCCTGCCCCATGCGGCAGTTGACGCCTTCGTGGAAGCCGTTCCCGATGCGCTGCATGACCTCCTGTACAGGAAGCCACTGGCAGTTCTTGATGGTCCACTCCCGGCCCTTCGGGTCTTCGATGACCCGGTCGATGTCCACCTCCATCTCGTAGAGGTGAGTGACTGTCGCAGTGTTAGTGGCGTTGGGCCACATGACCCCGAGCGGTGCAAGACTCCGAATACCCTCTTCAACGACGCCCATCTCTTCGAGGGCTTCGCGCATTGAGGCTTCATCGCCACTCTCGAGCCGCTCCTTGAAGGTCTTGGCATCGCTGCCGAGAACCTTTTCGAAGAAGCCCATGACGACAGGCTGCAAGAACCGCATGGGCGGATCCGCCGGACCGCCCTCAGGCATATCGGCGAACGCGCGCTCCTCCTCGGTACACCCGACGAGAAGCTGACCACTCCGTCGCCCGAAGGCAACGGTGTTCTGGTTCTTGGCCTCGATGTAGACGCCCTTGTCGTGGTTAGGCGTACCATCCGGGTTCTGCATGACGCGAACCTCAAACCCACCGAACCGGGAGGTAACTGGTTCAAGCATCGGCTGACCGTTCAGGGCCCAACCGAGCCCGCTTGCGGCCCGCTGTGCGAGCCATCCGGGGAAGCGCTCTTCGCACTCCCGTGGGGTTATCCAACCGGACATACTTCACTCCCTCGCCCTTTCGGGCGGATGAAATGTGATGGGTGCGATGTTACTCGCACGTACGACGATTGTCTCTCCTTTCCTAAGTTAATGTACTCTTTCGGTCGAGCGACTCCTCGTGCCCTAAGGCACAAAAAAGCTTCTCCAAAAGATAGGCGATTTTACCATTTTTGAGGTCAACTGTCAAATGCTATAGGATAAATTTGGGGTTAATTTTCGAGAGTTTCTTGAGATGGCTCTTGAACTTCCGACATTTGAACTTGCACTACTTCTGCAAGTTTTGCTCTGGCTTGAGCAAGCTCTCTTTTTTCTGCTTCAATTCTATCTTTTTCTTTCATTCTCTCCTCCAATGAGTCTCCGCCTTCGGTGTTGGGATGTTGTAGATAATCAACCGTCTCGATTAATTTTTTGGCAATTGCCCGTGGTCCAAATATTTCGTGCCCTCCTTCAACAAATTTGAATGAGTCGATGGGCACCTTGTTCTCTGTCTTTCGAAGCTCCATTTTAATGTCAATAATTGCTTTCCTTTTCCTGTTGGCTTCTTCCTCACTGTCAGTTGGTAATATTTTCAACTCTTCAGGAATTTTCTCCATTCCGTCGTCTCCAATCAATTCCGGCCGGATACTGCTATTTGCTACAGCCTGGCGAGCGATATTTTCAACCACTCTCTGACTTGAATTTAATTGGTCCTGCGCCCCCTGAATAACACCCACTTTTAATCCTCTGGATTTTAGTAAATTCAGCACGTTATATTCGTCAGCTCCTGCCATAGCAAAGCCCTCCTTTGTCATCCTAAAAGGATGATGCAACATAAACTCCTTAAAACTTTTCGCAACTCTTGGTTCTATCAGCCTGTCTTCATCCGTTTTTTCTCGTGCATTATTTCTTTTTGTTTCTTCCTGTTGACGCTTGATAAGAGCCGGAAGACTGTCTTTTCCGCCTAGCCCCATGGGACTAACAAGAATAACTGAAGCAACTTTATCAACCATATCGGGATTATTCTCAAGCATCGAGAGAAGAACCAAAGCGGACATTGATTGGCCAACTAAATGCAATTTTTCATTCCCACTTTGTTCTATCCATTTTTTGAGAAGTTCTCCTTGCCTATTTATCTCCTCAGATGAATCTCCTACACCCTCTACTCCTTTTCCACCACCCTTTATGTCAAATGGAACTACACGCTGGCCAGCCTCGATTAAAGCCTGGGTAGTATTTCCTATCACGTCTTGATTCATGGCCCACCCCGTCATCATAACCATTGGAATTTCGCCTCCCGGTCGAGGCATTTCAGGAGCAATATCACGAAAACTAACAGCTCCCAGCTTCCCAAACTCCATTGTTTGAAGGGGATATTTTTCACCTAATGTCTCACTTGCATGAACTTCGGGTGTGTTTGGGGCTTGCTCTACGGTCGGTTGCTCGGCTTTTGCTTCTCCATTATCCATAAAAAGAGTATATCACGGCTGTTCAAGCAGCCTCAGCGCGAAAGGAATAAGAGGCACTACATTAGAGTGATTTGTCTCGGCATAAAAACGGCTTTGACCGGAACTAATTGCCAAATCGTTGAAGGGCGCGGCCGTTGGAGGTGGAGGAAAAAGAATATCCGATAACCCATGGATGCTTGCAACCCTCGTTCCAATTGAAGAAAGCCGCTCACGCATTCCATTCATATCAAAATCGGTTATAGTTCTTGCCATTTCAATAATTTTTCTGACCCCGACATCGGCTGCGTTTTTTGTCCCCTCAAAAGAAAGCATCTCGCTATACTTTTTAATAAGTCCCCTCGCATCTTGCTCCTCATCGGGCGGATTCAGAAGGACCAAACGTTTAATTCTTGCATCTCGAAGGGCTGCGGCAACTGAGCTCATTGCCCCCAATGAATGGGAGATAACATCAACCTCCTCAAGCCCTTTGAAGTCAAGAAACCGTATAAGTCCGGCAACTTTTTCCTCTTCCGTGCCCTGTGGAACAACCGAAATGACTCTCCCTTTCCCCTCCAAAACCATTCTCACCAAGGCATCTTTATATTCGGAAAGCCGTGCATTCCAACCGGGCACAAAAAGGATGGGGCGTCTTCTCTCAATAACTTCGGGAGAAAGGTCGTATTCGTCAAATTCAGTGTCAGGATTGTGACTATTTTCCGGGGAACCCATGCATTTATTTTAACACGGTCATTTCAGCAGTTTCTCGAACCTATCTTTGTCCTCAAAGTTTCCGATTACCGCTAACGACAATAATTTAGTGTCAAGATATTCTTTCGCTACCCTATGTACATCATCAACTGTAACCTTTTCAATTTTTTCTATAATCTCGTGAGGATTATGAAGTTCATGCTGCAAAATTTCTTGCGAGGCATACATGATTGCCGCACTTCTTGTGTCTTCAAGCTCCAAAACAAAATGTCCCTTCGTGTACTCTTTTGCTTTTTTCAGCTCATCTTCATCAATTTCTCCTTTTTCACTCACCTTCACATACTCCTCAGCTACAACTTTTATCGCCTCGTCAATTCTTTTCGGGTCAGCTCCCACATATGTTGCCAAATAACCAGCGTCGATGTAATGGTCTGAGGAAGTACGGACATAATATGACAACCCCCGCCGTTCTCTTACCTCATAAAACAGCCTCGATGACATGCCACCTCCCAAGATAGAAGCCAAAATCTCCAAAGGATACCTGTCTTTTTTGTCATGAATTCCCACCGTTCTGACGCCCAATGCAAAATGCGCTTGTTCGGTTTTCTTATGCTTTATAGCGACTTCGTACTTATGTTGTTTTTCATGGACAGGCAAGAATTTCTTCACGTCAAACCGGGGCACATCTCCAAAATATTTTTCGATTTCTTTATGCATCGATTCAACATGAACATTTCC
This sequence comes from Candidatus Levyibacteriota bacterium, assembly GCA_041910135.1. Taxonomy (GTDB): domain Bacteria; phylum Patescibacteriota; class Microgenomatia; order Levybacterales; family GWA1-39-11; genus JAUSNA01. The sequence continues at coordinate 2,784 of JAYRRJ010000096.1, read as the reverse complement.
GGCAACAACAACCGTCATATTGTGGGCACTATACAGGCTTCCCATGTATTCAACGAAATCCTCTCTTTTTATGGAATTTATGATGTCCGGAGTTCCTGCCGTATCCCACCCTAGAGGAGCGTCTCCGTATAAAAGCCTTTCATATACATCTCCGATATTCCTCATTGGTGTATCTTCATAAAGGTTGATTTCCTCGATTATGACCCCTTTCTCCCGCTCAATTTCGGCTGGGTCTAAAAGAAGATTTTTTAACATATCAGACAAAACATCGAGACATAAATTGACATGAGTTGTTGCTGACTTTATGTAGTATCCCGTGTATTCCTTACCCGTAAAAGCGTTAAATTCCGCTCCAATTCCGTCAATTAACGCTGAGATTTCACGCGCAGAGGGTCTGTTGGTAGTGCCTTTGAAGGCCATGTGCTCTAAGAAGTGGGAAATGCCATTATTCTTTTTCTCTTCGTAGCGACTACCCGCTCCGCACATGACAAGTGTTGTGGCCGACTCGACTCCTGCAACGGGGACAATAATTACCCTCACACCATTGGAAAGGACGCTTCTATGAAACCGCATACACTAAATTATACGGGTCTAAAGTCAAATTGCAAACCAGATTAATTCTTTTTCATTTCTTACAAAACACTTACTTTTTTGCAATATAGCAGTATACTATTAGTAACAGTGAGCCAAACTCAACTGAATCCCTGGGTTTCCCATGGTAGAGGTTATTTGGTTCTTGTTAAATTCATTGGGAACAACACTGCGGTTAGGGGCACAACACAATCAGGAGAGGCAACTTGAGCAAAGCGAGAGAACCATGGAGGCAGAAAGCTTCCAAGAACAGGCGCATGGCGCGGAAGGCCCAACAAGGCCCTACGTCCGGAGGGTCCACAACAAGGATCTTCACCGCTTCCGTCTCTGGTAGGTTTGCGGCCACGAAGCTGCAGCCTGTCGGGGTCTCTTCGTGAAAGCCGCCCGGTCTGCAGCCCGGCAACGCGACGAAGCTCGAAAGGCTGCCAAGAAACGGCAACGCGATGAGAGCTTCAAGCTCAACAACAACGACCGTGTCCCTGCCCAACGGCTAACGGTCTCCCAAGCGCAGACGCGCTAGGCCCCACTTCCGCAGTGTAGTTAACCGACTTTTGGCCGGAAGGAAACTCAGAGCTTATCTGAGTGTTTTGTAGGTTCCAAACCTTCCCTTCCGGCATTTTTCCTTTTTGCTACAATAATTCATATGGAAGATATGCCTCAAAATATTTCACCTGAGATCGCCCAACTCCAAGAAAGGAGTAACAAATTTCAGACTGCAATCGAAAGAAGCCAGCAAATGGCTGGAACTATTGGCACACCTGAATTTTCCGGCGACAAAAAATTTACTCCACCACCGCCGGAACACCCTGATTACCTCAAAGAGCTTGTCAAAACCGCTATTGCCAGTTCAACAGTAAGAAGAGAGCTTGAGAGAAAAACCCTCCCCGCCCTTAGGGAAATGCATGCCTCAGTTCAGGGCGAAATTAGCCACAGGATGCAGCTTCTGGAGGATGCTGCGGAATACCAGATGGGACTATCTCAACTAAAAGAATTTGAACAGGAAGGGTTTTTGACTGACAAAAGTGTGATATGCCTTGTAGAGGAAGCTTTGAAAAAAATTGACGAGGAGCTTCATCCCAAAAATAATGCAGCTGACATATCCGAACCTAGTGAAACGCATAACACGACAACTGAACACAATGAAGGCCACTTGATAATCCCATTCGAAGAGAATCGCCATGCAAAAGAAGACCCGGAAGCACTACACAAAGATACATTAGACAGATTGGAGGCTATTGTTGACAATGTTGATATGGATACATTCAGTCAACTCCTCAACCAAGGGAGAAATCATCCTCTGGCTCCTGACCAAGCAGTTCAAAGGCTAAACGGGATGTTCACAAGGCTGTATTGGAGGATTTTTGACGGAAAGGCAAATGAACAAGAGAAAGCTCTTTGGGATAAAATCTCTACGTTCTCACCCAGCCCTCTCCTGCTTGATACAAGAAATTCATTCCATCGGGAAATAGAAAGATATATAAGAAGAGGTCCTCGAACTGAAGGAAACGAAGAAGCCGCCTCAAATATCGCAAAACCGTCCAGAAGAGCAAAGGAGACACGCACAGAGAAAAAGCCTGTTGATCCAAGTGTACTTATCCAGCAAGTGCTTGAAAGGGTTACCGGACGGGGTGCAAAATTGAATATGAACCAACGGTTTAATCCTCTTCAGGTAAAGGAGGTTTTCGGGGCACACAGAAAAAAAGATGAACTTGCAGTTGAGAAAGATGTCGTGAGACCACAAAAAAGAGAGGGAAATGATTATCATGCATCCTACACTCTTGTAGAAGCAATTCAAATGGCAGTCATTCCCCGCTACACCGGCGCAACTAAAGATCAGCTAGAAGACCTTCCCGTGCTTATTGAATTAGAACTTGAAAAATGGGCAAAGGACCACCCGGATGTAATCTCCGCAAAATAAGCAGCAAATGATACCTCTCTTTCATCACATCTTCTCAACCGTCTCTATCCCGAGGATGTGAAGACCATTTTGAAGGACTTGACCTACGCCCTTTGTAAGAGTGAGCCTAAATGCCTCTTGTTCACTTCCGATTATTTTGTGTTTTTGGTAGAACAGGTTGAATTTTTGAGCTAATTCAAACAAATAATTACACAACAAATTAGGCGCAAAGTCGTTGGCTGCCTGCTCCAAATGATATGAGTATTGAGAAAGGAAGCGGAGAAGCTGCTGTTCTT
>JAYRRJ010000095.1:0-3805 GCA_041910135.1 Candidatus Levyibacteriota bacterium | reverse complement strand
ATGAAAGAAGGGAAAGGAAGGTGGCAGCATCAAGACTCGCGCCGCCAATGAGAAATCCGCCCAGTTTTTCAATCTGTAAAAAACTTTTAATGCTATCCGTATTCACGCTTCCACCGTAAAGAACTTTCACCGATGGGTTTTGAGACGTTATTACATCAAATACTTGGGCTATGTGCTCGGGAGTATCGGGATTTCCGGTACCTATCGCACTTGGTGGCTCGTATGCGACGATTTCAACGCCGTTATGCACCACACCATTTTCATCCTGTATACACTGAATAACGGTAAGACCATTTTCGTGTGCCTCGCGGACTTTGTTTTCTATATCGGCTTCACTTTCATGGAGATACTTTCTTCTTTCAGAATGGCCGATGATAACATACTTCGCAAATTCCTTCACCTGTTTGGCATTCACCTCACCCGTATATGCTCCTTCGGGGAAGGAAGAAACGTTTTGGGCGGACAAACTAACGGGCAAATTATTCTTATCAACAAGATATCTGCACTTTGCAAGCAACGTCATCGGTGGAGCAATGACAATTTCTTTATTTTTAATGTCGCTTTCGGAAATATTGGCCGTAAGATGTTCAAAAAATGCGATTGCCTCATCTTTGGTTTTGTGGGATTTCCAATTGGCGATGTAATATTTTGTGTCCATGAGGAATAGGTTTCAGGTTTTCAGTAGCGTATAATTATACACACTAAAACTTGCATTTCAACGTAGTTAAATTATATCAGCAAATGGAAGACATTCTCAATAAACTAAATTCCGAACAAAAAGAGGCCGTTATAAACACCGAAGGTCCGGCCATTATTTTGGCCGGGGCAGGAAGCGGAAAGACCAGGGTACTTGTGCACAAAGTGCTTTACCTTATGGTGGAAAAAAATGTTGCCGCGCAAAACATTTTGATGGTTACGTTCTCCAACAAGGCTGCAGGAGAAATGAAGGAGCGCATCAGAAATATTCTCCACCTTTTTCCCAAAAAAATTTCCGAAGAACCGACAGTTGCGACATTCCATTCGCTTTGCGCAAAAATTCTCAGAAGAAGCGGTGTTGCTATCGGCATTCCGCATAATTTCGTCATTTATGACACGTCGGACCAGCTCGATACCATAAAAGACTGTCTGGAAAAAATTGAGTTATCGGTAAAAGACATCCGTCCTAAGGCTGCTCTTGAAGCAATATCCGCTGCGAAAAATCAGATGATAGAGCCAATGCAGTATCAAAAATATGCTCGAGGATACATCCAAGAAAGGGTAGCAAAAATTTACCCTCTCTACCAACAGCTACTTGCCGAGAGAAATGCGGTTGACTTTGATGACTTACTCAACAAAACCATAGAATTATTCAAACAGTCCGCTTCGACGCTTGAGTTCTACCAAGAAAAATTTAAATATATTCTGGTTGATGAATACCAAGACACAAACATGAGTCAGTATCGGCTGACAAAATATCTTTGCGGAAAATACAACAATATCTGTATTGTGGGTGATTTTGCCCAAAGCATCTATTCATTTAGAGGTGCGGATTATAAAAATTTGGAAAAATTCCGGACGGACTTTCCTGAAGCTAAAGTATTCAAGCTATCACAAAACTACCGCTCGACCCAAACCATTTTAGACGCTGCTTTTACCATAATTTCCAATAACTCGTCTCACCCGGTATTAAAACTGTGGACGGACAACAAGGCCGGGGAAGAGATAAGTATATATGAGGCAGACAACGAACACAAAGAGGCGGAATATATCGTCAAGGCAATTAATAATAGAAAAAGTTTTGACTCGGATTTTCTTCTTTCCGATGTTGCAATTCTCTATAGAATGAATGCTCAGTCACGAACCATTGAGGAAGTGTTTCTTCATTATGGCATCCCGTATAAATTGGTAGGAGGAGTGAGATTTTATGATAGAAAAGAGGTGAAAGACGTACTTTCATTTTTATCATACCTTTCAAATCCAATGGATGCGGCGGCTCTTAAAAGACTGCAGAAATTGGGAAAGAAACGCTTTGAAGATTTTGAATTTTACCGTCAAGAATTTAACGAGGGAAATTACATTGAAAAAAAAGAGACACTTGAAATTATTGATGAAGTGCTCAAGCGTTCTTCATATCTAGACAGGTACGACCCGGAAGACATAGAAGACAGAGCCCGGCTTGAGAATATAAAGGAACTCCGTTCTGTAGCGCTTGAATTCCCAAACCTTATTCCATTTCTTGAGAATGTTGCCCTTGTCGAACAAGAATATATGCCCGACGGGCAAAAGATTGCCGAGACTGAAGATGCGGTAACACTTATGACGATGCATGCGGCAAAAGGACTCGAATTTAAAATGGTATTTATTGTAGGGATGGAAGAGGGAGTTTTCCCTCATGCACAAGCGTTATTCGACTACGGAGATATAGAGGAGGAACGACGGCTTTGTTATGTCGGAGTGACTCGTGCCAAAGAGCACCTTTACCTGACGTATGCAAAGCAGCGGGTTATTTTTGGTCAAAGGAATACCGCTACACCATCCCGATTCATATTTGAACTACCACAGGAAGTATTAGAACACAATAATGTTGACACAAGTATTATAAATAACGAATACTGGTGATATGGATGTTATTGAGATAACAAATGAGAATAGGAACGACTACAACGTCGTAGTTACACACCCCCTACAGTCTTTTGAATGGGGCGAATTTCGGGAAAAAACAGGGGTAAAAGTCGTACGTCGTGGCTTTCTGAAAAATGGAAAATTGGTTGACGGCTTTACTCTCACCATACACAAAGTCCCAAAAACAAAATTTACGATAGGATACCTTCCAAAAGGGAATGCTCCAAGCAAAGAAGTTATTGCCGAGCTTAACAAGATAGGGCGAGAACAAAATTGCATTTTTATTCAATTGGAACCGAATGTCGTGAATGGCTCCCATTCAATGGTGGGCACAAATCTCTCCCGCTCTTTCCACCCGTTATTCACACAATATACCTTTGTTCTGGATATCTCAAAAAATGAAGAGGAATTATTAAAAAGCTTTCACCCAAAAACCCGCTATAACATAAAAGTGGCCCAAAAACATAACGTCACGGTAAAAGAAGAAACGTCCGACGAGGCATTTAAAAAATACTTACGTCTTACCGAGGAGACAACCAACAGACAACAGTTCTTTGCGCACACCCCTTCGTACCACACGAAGATGTGGGAAACACTTGGAAATAAAACCGGCGGATTATCGGCACACTTATTTACGGCAACCTACAAGCCGGAAGGGCAAAAAGAAGAAATGCTTGCTTCATGGATTCTTTTTGTTTTTAAAAACTTTTTGTATTACCCGTATGGCGCATCCTCATCCAAATATCGGAATGTTATGGCGTCAAATCTTATCATGTGGGAAGCGATACGATTTGGAAAAAAAATGGGACTTACATATTTTGACATGTGGGGAGCTTTGGGACCGAACCCCGCCACAAAAGACCCATGGTATGGATTCCACAAATTTAAAGAAGGATACGGCGCGACCCATACGGAATTTGTTGGGAGCTTTGATCTGGTGATAAAACCTATCCCTTATCGTTTTTATAAAATAGCGGACAAAGCGCGGTGGATATTTCTGCGACTGAAAAAGCGGATCAGATAATATACAAAAACAGTCCATTTTTTTTATCTATTCTTTTAACAGGTAATGGGACCTCGTACCGGTAGCTCACAATTCTTGTCCCCGGTTTTAATTCCTTTTTAAGTTTTGGCAATATTCTTTTGATAACTGTTGGGACTAAATAAAAATAGACGACAGTAGCATCCGTAAGCTTTACCTTCT
>JAYRRJ010000094.1:0-16880 GCA_041910135.1 Candidatus Levyibacteriota bacterium | reverse complement strand
TACATATGGATGAATGCATAATAAATACTCTTTCGTACTTCGATGTATTTGACTACCCCTTAACATTTTCGGAAATAAAAAAATATCTTTGTTGTCCGCAGGAGCAATCGGACGGAGAGCTGCACGATTTGATTCAGTCGATTTCGGTAATTCAGGAACAGGATGGGTTCTTTTATTTTCTTGGGAGAAGTGAGATTGTGGAGAAAAGGATAGAGCGCAATGAGCGTAGCTTTCAAAAATATGCAAAAGCAAAAATCATAGGGAAAATTCTCTCAGCGGTTCCAACTATTGAATACATTGGTGTAAGTGGAAGCCTTTCCATGAATAACGCATCTGAAAATGACGATATCGATTTGTTCTTTGTTACCAAAAAAAATTCCCTGTGGATGACAAGATTTATTGTGAATGTTCTTCTATTTGTTCTACAGCAGAAAAGAGGAAGACTTCAAAAAAATGTAAAAGACAAAATTTGTCCAAATATGTTCATACAAGTAGACAACCTGGCATTTAAAAGGAAAAGGAGAACGCTTTATACTGCACATGAATTGGTTCAATTAAAGATGCTTTTTAATAGAAATAGTACCCATCAGCTGTTGTTTGCAAAAAACAGCTGGGTTTATAAGTTTTTCCCAAATATTGAGATTGGAGAGAAGGTGCTCAGGAAAAACTCACTTCGGTCAAGCATTATGCAAAAAATGTTGTTTCCGTTTGAAAAAACAGCATTCTTTACACAAAAAGCTTACATGCGTGCCCATCGCAAGGGAGAAACCATATCTCAAAAGTCGGCATTCTTCCATCCATTTGACAGACAAGCGTTGATTTTAGATATGTATGAGCTGAGATTTAAAAGATACAAAAAAATGTATGAAGACAATATTTGGATTGATAGTGATGAAGCGCGTTTCTATAGTAATGAGAAAAAAATTCGAATTTTGAACTAAGACTCCAGGATATTGACATAAATTTCTCTTTCTTGTATAGTACCCGTACATAAGTTAAATTATCTCCCGCTCGGACTTAGAGGGGAGTTTTTTTTAACAACAACATATGGATTCAAAGAAAAAAATTTTCGTTACAAAGCAAGGACTTGAGGAGTTAAAGAACGAGCTTAAAGAGCTTGAAAAAGTGAATAGACCTCAAGTACTTGAGCGTGTATCTCAAGCGCGGGCCATGGGTGATTTGTCGGAAAATTCGGAATATACCGCAGCCCGTGAAGAGCTTTCGCTTATAGATTCACGAATTGAAGAATTGGGGGAGATGCTTAAAAAGGTTGAGATAATTGATGAGACAAAAGCTGCAAAAAAAGGTTCTCAAATACAACTTGGTTCGAAAGTAACGGTTAAAATAAATGGGAAAAAGGAAGTTTTTGAATTAGTCGGAGAATGGGAAGCAGATCCACAGGAGAAAAAAATATCTCATGAGTCACCTCTTGGTAAAGCACTTATCGGGAAAGCATTAAATGACAAAATTGAAGTTGAAGCTCCTGCAGGAAAGATACTTTATCACATTGTTGAAATAGGTTAGAACGTTAACTTATTCCACAATGTAAGACCCCAGAAATGGGGTTTTTTTGTATTTGAACGTTTTTACCATATAATTACAGTATGTTTTGGGCGGATAAAATATTACAAAACCGGGACGGACGCGAATGGGTCAATGATGCATGGACACCTTCGGGGATTGTGCATATGGGAGGGCTTAAGGGCCCTGTAATTCATGATGTGCTTTTCAGGGTATTGAAAGCACAGGGTAAGGATGTGAAGTACACTTTTGGTTTTGACGATATGGATGCAATTGACGGACTGCCGGATAACTTGAAAGAAAAACTCGGAGATTACATGGGAATTCCTGTTTGCAATGCCCCAGCGCCAGAAGGTGAGGGAACTTTTGGTGAATATTATGCAAAATTCATGCGCGATATGTTTTTGCAACTCGATATACAAGCTGAAATATATTTGGCATCCGACTATTACAAAAAAGGGGTTTACGATGATGCTATAAGATTTGTTCTGGATGACGCCGATAAAGTGAGAAAAGTGTATTCTGAGATGTACAGCAAGGTAGTTCCGGATACTTGGTTTCCTCTTCAAGTTGTCTGTCCGAATTGCGGCAAAGTCGGAACAACAACGGTAACAGGATGGGACGGAAATGAGGTTGTCTATGAGTGTTCCCCGACCAAAGTGAAATGGGCACAGGGATGTTCGAAGGCCGGCAAAATATCTCCATTTGGCGGAAATGCAACGATGCCATTTAAAGTCGAATGGGCAGCTAAATGGTGGACATTTAAAGTAACAATTGAAGGAGCAGGGAAAGATCACGCTTCAGCCGGTGGTACGTATGATATTGCAAGAAAATTAGTAAAAGATGTTTTTTCTCAAGTGCCGCCGCTTTGGCTTCCATATGAATTCTTTCTGTCTGATGGAAAAAAAATGTCCTCATCAAAGGGATTAGGACTTACCGGTCAAGAATTGCTTGAGGTTGTCCCGCCGGAGCTCGTGCGTTTTCTTATGATAAAAACCGAACCAAATTTAGCAGTAGAATTCAATCCATTTGGCACACAGATAATCCCCAAGCTTTATGATGATTATCAAAAAGCAGCAGTTGAGTTTGAGAATAAAGAAAACACGGATGTTGCTCGTGCCTTTGAACTTTCACAAATTGGGGATGTAAAAATGCCACCGCAATTTCGGTTTTTAACACTGGCCCAGTGGGTGCAGATGCCCAACATGGAAGACGAAATTAAAAAAGAAGGACTTATAGAGTGGGCAAAATATGCTAAAGTCTGGGTTGAAAAATATGCGCCCGAAAATGATAAGTTTCTTATACAAAAAGAGCTCCCCGACGTTTCAAATTTGTCCGAAAGTCAAAAGGAGTATCTTCATGTTCTTGCCTCACTATTCGAAAATGAAATCTCGGCTGAAGAATTACAAACCGCAATTTATAATTCTGCAAAGGAAAAAGGAGTTAGCTCCATAGATGCATTTAAAGCAATTTACACTACGTTTCTTGGAAAAGACCATGGACCAAAAGCTGCGTGGTTATTACAAAGTCTTGATAGAGAGTTTGTAAAAGAACGACTCCAAAATATTTAATGGATAAAATCTTTTTTGCGACAGGAAATAAAGAGAAAGCGCGGGAAGCACAAGCAATATTGGGAGTCGAGGTGGAAATTGCAGATATTGAAGTTGACGAAGTGCAGAGCATGGATTTGGAGTACGTTGCGAGGAGAAAGGCAGAGGAAGCATTTAGAAAAATAAAAAAGCCCGTTTTGGTAGACGATGTGGGATTTTATATTTCCGCATGGAATGGTTTTCCCGGACCGCTCATAAAATTTTTGGATAAAGCACGAGGAAATCAGGGAATTCTCCAAATGATGGAAGGAGAAAAAAATAGGAGTGTTAAAATTCAAAGCGCAATTGGTTATCATGATGGCAGTAATGTTCATGTATTCATAGGCGAAATTAATGCACATATTGGATTTGAGGAGAAAGGTATTGATGGATGGGGATTTGATCCAATCGTAATTCGTGAAGGAGAAACTAAAACTATTGCCGAACTAGGATTTGATCACAAGAACAAAGTTTCGCATAGAGCTAAGTCTCTTCAAATGCTGAAAGAATTTTTGGATAGTAAAGCAGGTTCAAACGAGGTATAATCTCATTATATTTAATATGGTTGATCTAAAATTTATTCGTGAAAATCCTGAAAAAGTAAAAAATGGCGCTCTGTCCAAGAACATTGATGTTGATGTCGAAAAAATTCTCCAACTTGATGCAAAATTACGTGAAGTTTCGACAGAGGTCCAAAAACTTCAGGCAGAACGAAATATTGTGGCACGTGAAAGAAATATAGAGCGTGGACGTGAAATAAAAACACAACTTGACGGATTGGAAAAAGAGCAGTCCGGTTTGTCTTCGCAGCTTGAAGAACTTACCTCCCAAATTCCAGCCATTCCTAAAGAAAATGTTAAGGTTGGTAAGAACGACACCGAAAATGACATCATAAAAACCGTTGGGGAAATTCCTCAATTTAATTTTAAACCCAAGGACCATTTAGAGTTAGGAGAGCTTTTGGACATCATTGACGTACAACGGGCGGCGAAAGTTTCCGGTGCCAGATACTATTATCTCAAGAATGAAGGGGCGCTTATGGAAATTGCTCTTGTCAGATATGCATTAGAAAAACTTATATCAAAAGGCTTTACTCCTGTTATTCCCCCAACCATGGTGACCAGAGACACAATGAAGGCATTGGGATATATGGAGAATGGTGGGGAAGAAGACATGTTTTCAGTCCCAGTCCCAACAGACGACAAATTTTTGGTCGGTACGGCCGAACAGAGCGTCGTTCCTATGCATAAAGATGAAACTCTTTCCGCTTCCGAATTGCCAAAACGCTACATTGCCTATTCGTCTTCATTTAGAAGAGAAGCCGGAAGCTACGGAAAAGACACGCGAGGAATACTTCGGGTTCATGAATTCCATAAGGTGGAAATGGTAAGTTTTGTCGGTGAAGGCAAAGATGATGAGGAGCATGAACTCTTAAGGAGCATCGAAGAGGAATTTTTCTCCGAGTTGGGAATTTCATATCAGGTCATCAAAATGTGTACGGGGGATTTAGGCTTTCCGGCGAGTCGAAAATATGACATTGAGGCATGGATCCCTACACAGGAAAAGTATAGGGAAGTGACGTCAACGTCGACTACTGGGGATTTTCAAGCTCGACGGTTGAATATAAAATATCGAGAAGGCGAAGAAAAGAAGTTTGTGAATATTTTGAATGGTACGGCTTTTGCAATTGGAAGAACTCTTATAGCAATTCTTGAGAATTACCAACAGGAAGATGGAAGTGTTGTTATCCCTGAAGTTCTCCGAAAATATACCGGTTTTGATAAAATTTCCCCAAAAATTAGTCCTCAAAAATAGTGTTTTTTATAGAGTGGGAGCTTGATTTTCTTTGTTAATTAAATCTAAATTGTCTCTTTTGTGCTTTTATTTTTGTTTGACAATTTTTTGGGCTTGTTTTAAATATTAGATATCACAAACTTGAAGTTTTATTCCAAAACTTCATCTGTCAAAGGAGGTGATTTACATGCCGGCAAAGAAAAAAGCAGCGCCCAAAAAAACTGCAGCGAAAAAGACTGTTAAAAAAGCTGCACCTAAGAAAAAAGCAGCAGCAAAGAAGAAAAAGTGAGTTTTCTTCTGAATTAATCTCACAACAAAAAAACCCTTCGTGATTTTTCATGTAGGGCTTTTTATTATTACTGCTGGTCGCGAATGAGGCAAATTTGTGGTACAATATCACTTCAACCACGCTCAACAAAATGCTCAATTTCATCACAAAACTTTTCGATAGCAACGACAAGGAAATCAATAAACTGCTTCCTGTAGTTGCAGAAGTGAATTCGTTCGAGAAAAAACTCGAAAAGTTGAAGGATTTGGATTTTCCGAAAAAGACTCAAGAACTTAAACAGCGCCTTGCGAAAGGAGAAAACATTTATCTTGTTCTTCCTGAAGCATTTGCACTCGTTCGTGAAGCGGCAAAACGGACCCTTGGACTTCGGCATTATGATGTGCAGATGATTGCAGCAACCGTTTTGGCACAAGGGAAAGTCGCCGAGCAAAAAACCGGAGAGGGAAAAACGCTTTCAGCAACTCCTGCATTATATCTTCATGCTCTTACCGGCAACCCCGTACATCTTGTTACCGTCAATGATTATTTGGCCCGGCGTGATGCAGGATGGATGGGGGAAGTCTTTACATTCTTAGGCATGAAAGTTGGAGCAATTATCAATGATGCTTCTTATGTCTTTGACAAAGAATATAGGGACGAAGGGGTAAATGATTATCGGCTTACTCATCTGAAGCCAGTTTCCCGGAAAGAGGCATACGAGGCGGATGTTTTATATGGTATCAACTCAGAATTCGGATTCGATTATCTTCGAGACAATATGGCTACTTCTATTGATCAGTTGGTGCAACGAGCACATTATTTTGCTGTCATCGACGAGGTTGATTCCGTTCTCATTGACGAGGCAAGAACTCCTCATATCATCTCGATGCCCGACGCTACACCCTCCAATAAATACTTTGAATACGCAACACTTATCGAAAGACTGCAGCCAATTGATTACAAGTTGGATGAGAAAAGACGAACGGCGCATCTGACAGACCATGGAATCGGGAAAATTGAATCGATGTTCGGGGTAAAAGATATTTACGAGAAAGATTTTGATACGGTTTACCATATCGAGGCAGCCCTTAAAGCAAAACTTCTCTATCATAAAAATAAAGACTATATTGTACGTGATAACCAAGTTGTTTTGGTAGACGAATTTACTGGAAGGCTTCTTGAAGGAAGACGATTGTCTGAAGGTCTTCACCAGGCGATTGAGGCAAAAGAAGGAGTTGCAATACAACAGGAATCAAAGACATTGGCAACCGTATCTCTTCAGAATTACTTTAGAAAATATGAACGGCTTGCCGGCATGACTGGAACTGCCGCGACTGAAGCTGAGGAATTCCACAAAATTTACAAACTCGATGTTGTTGTAATTCCTTCCAATAGACAAATACAACGCGAAGACGTTTCCGATCAGATTTACAAAACTCAAAGGGCGAAAATAACGGCCGTAGTCAACGAAATTGAGGAGGCGCACAAGAAAGGACAACCGGTTCTTGTCGGAACCGCTTCAATTGAACATAATGAAATAGTTTCGGAGACTCTGAGGAGGCGGAATGTTCCCCATGAGGTTTTAAATGCAAAGAACCACATGCGTGAGGCACTTATCATAAAAGATGCCGGTAAAAAGGGAGCAGTTACTGTTGCGACCAATATGGCGGGGCGAGGAGTTGATATCATCCTTGGAGGTCAACCTCCAAGCGCTTTCGAGACTCAATATCAGACAAAAGAAGGGAAGAAAAAATTTGATAAAGAAATGGCAGCCTGGCAAAAAGAGCACGATGAAGTGTTGGAGTTGGGAGGCTTGTATGTTATCGGTACTGAAAAACACGAGTCAAGAAGAATCGATAATCAGTTGAGGGGCCGCTCCGGCCGACAAGGAGATCCCGGCAGATCTGTTTTTATCATTTCCTTAGAGGACGATTTGATGAGGGTTTTCGGTGGAGAACAGATTGCAAATCTTATGACCCGGTTCAATTTCCCTGAGGACCAACCTCTAACACACAGCTTGGTGACGAGAGTTATTACTCAGGCGCAGGTCAAAGTCGAAGGATTTAATTTCGAGTCACGAAAATACACGGTTGAATACGATGATGTCCTTAACAAGCAACGCGAAATTGTGTATGGGATGAGGCATGAATTATTGGAGGGGGTTGAGCACGAGCAATTTATTTTTGAGAGACTCGATAGTGCAATCGATTTGGCAATTGAAATGCAATATACGATTCAACCGGAGGATCACAATCAGGCAATCCTTGAAGAATTTATTGAGATAATTCCTCTTGATGCCCATTCACAAAAACATATTTTGGAGCAGCTTGAGACACGGCATGAAAAGGAGGAAAAGAAGGAATTCTTAAAAATGTTATCGCATGATATTTTCAAGAGACGTGAAGAAGAGTTATCAAAAGAGATAATGAACCAACTCATAAAAGCAGTTTCATTACAGGTAATTGATAATCTCTGGATGAATCATTTGACTGCTATGGAAGACCTACGAATTGGTATAAGGCTTCAGGCATTTTCCCAAAAAGACCCACTTGTTGAGTATAAAAACGAAGCGTTTGGATTATTCGAAAAGTTGATCGGAGGAATTGACGATGGAATAGTAACCCGTATTTTTAAAGTTCAGATAGTAACAGAACAACCAACTATTGACGTGTCGGCTGCTCAAACCAATCAAGGAGCAGAAGAAGTCGGATCGGATAAAGTGAAAGAAAAAGAGACGAAGACAAAACAGAAAAAAATGAAAGAAACCGAGTCAGGAGAGAAGAAAAAACTCGGCCGCAATGACCCTTGCTGGTGCGGAAGTGGGAAGAAATATAAACGTTGCCACTATCCAAATTAAATTGTTGCAGCGTTTTCTTCCGCTGCGCTTCGCTAAGAAGTGCCATTACCCGAATTAGATGACACTTAACTCACGTTGTTTTCACCAGAGATATCTATTGACAACAAAGTTCAAAAACTATACGGTAATGTTATGGTTACCGAAATCCACGAAAAAAGCTTTATTCAAAAAATAAAGGAATTCCGTTATAAGGATTTTTTCATTCAGTATAAATTTCTCATTGTTCCTTCTTTGTTATTGTTAATGCTGCCGGTGAGTTTTCTTTTAGCTCAACAGCAGCAGGACATACGTCAGCGGGCATCAGAAATAACACCGACTCCCGCCCCTATGTACGACAGTACTCCAATTTCAGAAGTTTCGAATTATCCGAGACCACAAAACGCTATTAAAAATATGACGTTTCTTATTTTTAACAATCACACTTTGACTCCAGAAGTAAAAGACTATTTTGGAAAAGAGATGGACTATATATGGTTCGACCAATCGAGTTTGGCAAAATATGTTAATGGATCCTATAACTTTGACGATTTATTTAATTTTATTGACTCTTTTTCTATGCTACACCCAAATATAAAAATTGGCACTCATGGAGGGGCAGCTGGAGCAATAGGTCCTTATCATTTGCCATTTTCCTATCTGACCGACTCTGATTTTTTGCATAATCCTTCCGGACAATTACTCAAACTTGATCCAGATCCCCGCCTCAATTACATAAATGTATCAAGTCCCCAAACCAGGAATACAATAGCTAATTCCTGGAAACAAATAATGGATGCACATCCCGGGCTTTCAGGTATAACTCTTGATTCTTATAGCTCTTTTCACCAGCAAGCAACGTTAAGTGCCGGTTGCAAAGAGGGTGCTTGTAATACTCAAGCTTTTTGGGTAAGCGGAATAACAGCTTTAAGTTCTCTCATTAATTCAACTTTAGCTTCCGAAAAAGATGTTTTATATAACGGCATATTTTCTTCTCAGTCATCTCCATATCAAGATGGGGATATGAATAATGGGTATATTCAATTTCATGATGGGGTTTTAAGTGAATGGCCCCACGAGATGTTATTAAGTCCGACAATGTTTCGTAAATATCTTCAGACATTTGTACAGGATATAGATAACGGTAAGAAAGTTTTATTTTGGGTGCAGCCACAAATCATTCAAGTAGTAAATGACACAAGGCTTTCAAATATACCAAATGATCTGAATATGGAAAGATTCTTCTTAACGACGTATCTTTTATTTCAAACCAATACATTAACATACTTTGGTTACCATCCTGGTGAAATTTATAGAAGTGATAAGGTTTACTTTTACAAAGACTGGAATTTAGATTTTGGGGTTCCAACAGAAAAATATCGAGAAGAAAATGGTTTGTTTATTAGAACTTACGATAAGGGTATTGCGGTTGTCAATCCATCCACTAGTTCTCTTAGTTATACGCTTCCTGCCGGAGATTATCGGATGTGGGATTCTGCATTTGCCGACATTGTAAAAGGTGTTCAGACCGTTCCGGCAAGAAGCGGTATCTTTTTCTTTAAGCCAACCTGTACAGATATGCCACAACCTAAAGGCTTAAAGCCTTCGGGGAATATTTCGCCCGGAGAACAGCTTTTGACGTGGGATAGAGTTTCTGGTGCGGTAAAATACCTTTTAAGAATTGATGATAGAACAGACCCAGCCGAGCCTATCGGTGCGTGTCAGGGAAGACAGGGTGATGTCTGCGCGACTGTTACAGAAAATTCTTACAATCATAAATTCATTGCCAACCATAAATATCTTTGGTGGGTTCATGCCGTAAATTATTGTGGGGTTCAGGGGAAATCCGCCGGGTTGAATGTAGCCGTTTTGCCCGAGAACACCCCGACACCAACCGTTCAAGCAACTCCTACGTACACAATTACACCAACACCAACTCAGCTAGCTACTCCCGCTCCAACACGTACGCCAACACCTACACCAACAAGAATACCAACCCCGACCCGTACGCCTACACCCACACTTACTATCGATACAACAGCTCCGTCCGTAACTATCACAAGTCCAACAGCAGGAGTAGTATTTGCTCGACGTTCGTCTGTTACTTTTTCTGCAGCTGCGACAGATAATATTGGGGTAGTAAAGGTACTATTTTATGTAGATGGAAATCTAATATATACGGACACTGCATCTCCTTATTCAACTGTAATTACCGTGCCATTCTCAAAGACTCAATCGACTATATTATCGGTAACTGCATATGATGCTGCGGGGAATAAAACAAGTTTTTCTCGAAGTTATTTCCTAAAATAAGGTGAATGTTCGCTCAATTAGCTGACATAATAAAACTCGTCTCTTTTTAACCTAAAATCCTTCACTTTTAATCCCTTGGATATGTTGGGGGGCAGTATAGTAGTTGGTTTGGGCAGCGTTTTTTAAAAGTATATTCGAAAAAGATATATCACTTACTTCTCCAATCCATAATGGTTGACGTATAGCTGTGACATTTTGAATATCTGCGATACCGGTATGAAGAAAATCACCGGAGCCTCCATTGTATTTTGCCATCCACTCACCCATTTGCTGATGCTGACTATCTCTGATGTTTCCATTTTTTGTACCGGAAATTGCATAGGCAAGAACAGTACCGGTTGAATTACAATTAGAAATAGATACATTCGAATTTTGTTTGTTGTTAACCCCTGCCCGGTCAAATACGTATCCGATAGCTGCATCATCAACAGAACAATTAGACATCTGTATGTCTTCAGAACCATGTATGAGAAACCCTTGCCTTGCAGTTGTCACATTGCAATTGGAGATAGTACCACTATAACACCCGTAAACACCTACCCCTTCGGAAAGGCAATTTCGAGCACTTGAATTATCTGCAAGTATTTCGTCACACCAATCAGCAACAAAAAGAGTATCGAGATTTTCGCCTTGCGAATTGGAAACTGAGGCTTTATTTAGGTTTTTTGCCAAAAAACCGGGTGCTTCCGAGTCGACAAATTCACAGTCTTCAACAGTAACGCTGCCGCTTCTTTTCATTTCTCTGTGCCCGCTAGGAATATCTTTTCCCGACCCCGGACCTGCCCCGTTTACAAATAATACAGCGTCCCATGGACCTCCCGGCGGCCGGTATCCTCCTTTTCCTGCCCGCTTCGACCCTCCATCAAATCGAATACCTTTTATCTTGATATCTCCGGTCACATTATTAAATTCGAGTAGATTATGTCCTTCGGATGCCCAATCTTTAGGAATGTCTGATAGTGACTCATCAAGGGACAAAATCGTTTCGTTCCCCACGAGTGACACACGAGCATCTTGCATATCGAATTTCAGGTTTTTTTTGATATGAACTTCTCCCTGTGGCAAATATAACTCAACAGCTTTTTGTTTTGTGATAGACTCCGAGATTGCGTGTTGGAGCATAGTTTCGAATTTCTCGGTGTCCCATATTTCCGGAGGGTGTTCGGAGTCTGTTGCAATGTTTGGTACAGTCAGTTGCTTTAAAAGTGGATGATTTTCAGTCGCGCTAGCGTCTTGTGTTCCGAAAAATTTCTTTAAAGCATATCCCGCACCGCCGGCGACAACCGCTCCTAAAAGCCCCCTTCTTGTAAGTGTCCCTGTCTTTTTTGGCGGTTGTTCACCCGATTCCATGTTGATATTCAGTATAGTATCGTTTTTTGGGAATTACTACTGCTTCATAATTGTAAGTTGAATAGAATAAATGCTTAAATAAATGAGGATATGAAGAAAGTTTTTGTAGTTTTTCTATTGCTTATATTTTTCGGTGTATTAGTATATGTCGGATTGCAAATGAGAGACGTTGTTACCGCAAAGAATTACTCGGATTATTGGCAGCAGAAGGCATTTGATGGTGGAGACTTCGTATATGTCGTTTTGGGAGATGAAATAGGTCTTGGTGTAGGTGCATCATCGGTTACAAAAGGGTATGCCGGCATTTTAATTGATAAAATCAAGGAAGCAGAAGGCAGTGTAAAGATATTAAATTTGGCCTCAAAAGATGCCACTATTAACAATGTCATAAATGAACAAATTCCAAAAATTGGCAATCTAAAACCCGATTTGGTAACCGTGACGGTAGGATTGCATGACATTGAATCGGGGAGAGGGGTTGATGTTTTTTCTCATGACATGCAAATTCTGCTTTCACTTCTTCCCGGTCGTGTCAGCTATATTTCAGAGGTCCCATTTGCAATATTTCCGAACAATGAAAAAACAGTACGCTCGGCAAATTTAAGAATTCTTGAGTTGGCAAATGCGGCAAGTATAAACACGGTGATATTGGAAAATTCAATCAATAAAAAAAGTTATGATCTGTCTTTGTATGATTGGGGACTAAAATATCCAAATGATAAAGGGTATACTCAATGGGCGGATGCGTTTTGGAATGTAATTTCACAATGAGCAGTCATTATCTTAACCTTAAAGACAAGCTGGAGGTTCGTAATAAATCACTTCGAGAACAGCTTGTACAAAAACACAAAGATGCTTTTGAGTGGGCTCAAAGCAACACAAAACAGCTTGCTGCGGGGGCTTTTGGCAGCCTTTTGCTTTTGACGTCACCCGTTTCTAATTTTTTACCGAAACCGGATGAGATGACCGTTCAAGGCTCTCCCTTTGTTGATATTCCCCAGAACATGTTCGTCATCAATGACATAAAGCCATTTCTTCCGGAAGATGTTGGACCTCTCATTCCGCTGCAGGAGGAGAACATTTCGAAAATTCTTAGTGACTATTATGGATTTTCAGTGCTCCCCGAGATGAATGGTATGAGGCTCAATACGACATATGGATATATAGGACTCGAGCAACATTTAAAACGTTATCCCGGAGATAACATCGAAGACAGGATAGCTCAGGATCCCAAGGCGGCTCAGTTTGCGAAAAACGGTCTTGCACCGGGTCTGGGAGGGTTCGGTTATTTTGCAAAATCCAAACAAGAATTGACTCAAAAAGATATTGATAGAGAAAAATACTACATCGCTGTTCAGTCCTTCATGGCGCCCGGTTTTTCAGACAGAAGAAATGAGTATATAGAATTTTTGAAATACAGAAAGATGTTGGTAGTAAATCCTCAAAACGGGAGAGCAATTGTTGCCGATATTGCAGATGCTGGGCCGGCTGTGTGGACAGGAAAACAGCTTGGGGGTAGCCCCGAAGTGATGCACCATCTTGAGAGAGTTGATGGGAAGTCTAAAGGCGGCGTGTTATACTTTTTTATCGATGACCCGGAGGATAAAGTGCCATTAGGGCCAATTGAGCCTGTAAAGTTGGCAAAAAGCTAATATGGATACACATTTTTTTAGCCATTTGATTGAAATACAAACTTTGGAATTGGAAATTGACGGGATGTCAATGGAGGAGCATGAGAAAAACGAAATAAAAAAACTTATCCACGAAAACATTTATCATACCGTTTTGGACGCGGTATTATCGGAACTTTCGGAAGATGATAAAAGAGTTTTTCTGACACATCTGGCTTCGGAGGATAATGAAAAAATTTGGAATTTTGTGAATGACAAAGTGGAAAATATCGAAGAGAAAATAAGAAAGGCGGCGGAGGATATAAAAAAAGAACTTCACAAAGACATTACTTCTACAAAGCATGCAAAGTAAGGAAAAAGCGCTTGAAAAGATTGCCCACGAAATAGAAAATTGTGATACTTGTAAAGTCGGCAAACATGGTTTGGCGGTTCCGGGTGAAGGGAATCCTGATGCTGACATCATGTTCGTTGGGGAGGCGCCGGGGAGAACGGAGGCGGCAACCGGAAGACCTTTTATTGGGAGGTCAGGTAAGTTATTGAGAAAACTTATAAATGAATCGGGTTTGAAAGAAGAGGATGTTTACATAACAAGTCCGGTAAAATACTTGCCCGACTATATAACTCCAAAACCATCCGATATTGCCCATGGGAAAACGCATTTTGACGAACAAGTAAAAATTATTAATCCTAAAATTATTGTTTTACTCGGAAGAGTGGCGGCGCTTGCCGTAATTAATAAAAACATTTCTGTTGTTAAAGAACATGGAACTATCATTCAAGAAAGTGGGAGAAAATATTTTATTACCGTTCACCCGGCAGCAGCGCTCCGGTTTACGAAAATGAAAGCAACTCTTTTAGAAGATTTTAAAAAATTGAAAACGATTATTTCTTAGACGTGAATTTGAGCGTTCTCACAAACTTCCAATATCCCAAAAAGATTACAACTATAAGTCCTATCGTTACTACAATAAATCTGAACATTTCATTTCCGGAACCGAACCCCCTGACTATCGCATAGCCTAAAGTAAGGACTCCACCAAGTAATAATCCATCCGAAAGATAAAGAATTTTCCCCAAAAGACTAATGCTGGCAACAAGGATTATGAGAGCTGCAGCAGTTGCAAGCGTGGAAACATTTTTGTTATATTTTTCGTTTTTTTCTATGTACTCTTTTTGTTTTCTGTCAAATTCCCAGTTTTGGGCAATAGTTTGAGCAGATGGAGATGTAACCGGTTGCGACTCAAGGTATTTAATCGAAACAGGATACTCGGGTGGCTTCGGACCTTTATAGAAGGCTGCGATGCCGACTCCAACAAAAGTAACCAGTAGTGCAGCCAGAAAAATTGAATAGAGCCAGCGAATTATCATTAATGGTCTTTGTGATATCTATTTTCGATTTTTTGAAGTTTTTCTTCAACAGCTCGTTGTACGTCGACCCTCGCGACACTGGCCAGTTGCATTGTTGTTATGATTACGTCCGCAAACTCTTCATAAATGTGACGTTTGTCGAATTTATCTAATTTTGATTTTCTTTGCAATCTAAGGACACTTAATATATCGTTGCAAAGCTCCCCAACTTCTTCGTTGAGTTTGACTGTTTTTGTAAGAATCTCTTTTTCCTCTTGAGTATATAGCTTGTAGTGGGGTCTGGTTCTCACGTTCATCTCATTTATCTTCGCTTGAAGTCCTTTAATGTCCATAGATTTCATTATACCCCTTTTATTGTAGTGTATTATATAGGTATGTCGAGAAGAAGTATCATACAGGAGACTGAGGAAGAGATAGTAAAAGAAGCAGAGGTTGTGATGCGATGGAGTGGCAAGAGAATAGTTGTTGCAACCTTTCTTTGTCTTATCCTTATTGCGGGTGGTATGTACGGAATTTATCGTCTGGGCCAAAACACTATTAAGGTGCTTGGGACAAGCACAAAAAATGATCATCCCAAGATACAGATTCCACAGCAAAAGAATGTTGAACAAATTATTGATAATGCAAAGAAAGACTTATCGAATATCAACGCAAAAAATATCGTAGAAAGTCAGCCCCAACTAAAGAAAGTTATTGAAGACCTTACTCATTTAACGGGTTCGTCAAGCAGCGCACGGAATCTCATCTGTGATACCTTGTGCAAGTAGACAGGATGCAACAGTGTTACCAGTAAAGAAGCTAAAAAAAATTCAGAAGGTTTGGATTCGGAAGCAACTTCAAAAAAACTGGCCTTATATAGCCATGATTATTTTGGTGGGGCTGGGAGTTTACTTCAATAGTTTGTCCAACGGTTTTGTCCTGGATGATTTTTCTCAAATAGTTAACAACAAACAAATCCACTCCGTGACTAATCTATCCGGTTTTCTTAAGGGAGTAACCTTCGGGTCTCTCGTAGACAATTCACAGGTTGTCGTATCATACTACCGGCCATTAATGATTCTCAGTTTTTCAATAGTCTACACATTGTTTGGCCCAAATCCGTTTTATTTTCATCTCGTTCAACTTTTTATACATATAGCAAATTCTGTTATTGTGTTTTTTTTGTTTCTGCATTTTTTTACCAAAAAAAAATCGTTGCTCTTGTCTCTCATCTTTCTCGTACACCCGGTTAATGTAGAGTCGGTAGTTTCAATACCTGCATTCCAGGAAGTTCTGTATATGCTTTTTGGGTTATTGGCGATTGCTTCTACTCTTTCGGCTAAGAAGAAAGTTAGCTTCTATCGATATCTCACGATTTTTTTTCTCCTCCTTCTTTCGTTGCTCTCTAAAGAGTCCGGAATAATTTTCGTAATTATTGTTATGATTCAAGCATTTCTTCAACGGAATGTGAATAAGTTTAATGTCATGATATCAGCTATATTGTCGGTATGCAGCTATACGATTATAAGATTGGGATTTGCCGGATTCTCTGTTTCACCTCTTAACGTAATTATTGCTCCGGGGAGTAGCCTAGTTGAAAAATTGATCAACTATCCAAAAATGATTTTTTCCTACATCCAGGTATTTATTGCTCCTGTGCATTTGGTTACATCCCAAGTATGGACAGTAAGAAAAATCAATTTACAGGATTTTTATCTTCCGCTTTTTTATGACATTTTAATAGCAATAATAATTATCGGTTTTGGGCGTTATTTATTCTTAAAGGAGAGAAAATGGTTTGGAGGTTATCTGTTGTTTCTCAGTTGTTTTCTTGTCGGTATTATATGGCACTTAAATATCGATTTTCTAGATGCTATTGTCGCCGACCGATGGTTCTATTTGCCCAGTGTTGGACTACTGGGTATATTGGGAATTTTTCATGAGATACTGAAAATCCCAAATAGAATAAGACAAGTTGGATTGTTATTCATGATGATTATTTTGATAGGGTTAAGTATACGAACAGTCATCAGGAATACGAACTGGAAGTCAACATACGCAATTGTTAGTCATGACATAAGATACCACAAAGATAATTGGTGGCTTCAGTATGTATTGGCCTCAGAGTATTTAAAGCAAAAAAAATATGACAATGCTATTGAGCATTACATTGATTCATATAAATTATCAAAAAATGGAAAAATTTTATCCGAATTAGGAATTGCATACCAAGC
>JAYRRJ010000093.1:0-12771 GCA_041910135.1 Candidatus Levyibacteriota bacterium | reverse complement strand
TTGGAGGTGATAATTAGGAGGAATAATGTCAATTTCATTCCTGTTTGTTACCGTTTTTACAGTGCTTTCGGTCTTCAATAATTTATTCGGTACGGGGATTTTTTCACGTCTTTCACGTCCTGGAAATCTGTCATTCACAACATTTACAATGAATACAACGGGAAATTCGAGTCCTTTACTCGAGTGGACAGTAAGTATATTGACAGCATTGTAATCTCTCACATCAATGTCTGAGATGTTTGGACTTTCACCGATTTGTGACATAAGATCAATCCATTCGACAACTGCGTATACTCCGGAATTCTCCTGCTGATATTCGAAAGATTTAAGACGGTCAAAAAACTTTGCTATATTAAGAGCTTTTCGTTCATCTTTTTGTGTTTTAAAATCCAAGAGTTGTTGATAGATGCCAGTGTCTTCCAAAAAGTAATACAGAATCTGTCCCGCCGAATTTTTCTTTATAAGTTCTAAGTGTCTTGCAATAGTTTGGTAAATCATTTTTATCACATCTTTAGCATAATCCGAAATATATGTTTCATCCATGTAATTAAGAGTTTCAAAAAGTGTAAGGTTTTTTCTTTTCGAAAGGCTGAGAAGGTAATTCAAATCACGTTCGGCAATTCCAAACGCCTCCATAGACAAAACCCGGAATAATGAAACAGTGTCGGTAAGGTCAGCAAGGACTTTCAAATACGCGATCAAGTCCTTTACCTCTTCTTGATGAAATAACTGGCCAGGTCCCAAAAACTGAAACGGTATTTTTCTTCTTTGCAGATATGATGAAATGGGATGGGCATGATTATTGGCTCTTACCAATATCGCAAAATCGCGGTAATTGTATTCTTTTGTGTCTACCAACTCCTGAATTTTTTGTCCTATTTTTTCAGCTTCCTCATCGAGTCTATTTTCAAAAATAACCTCAATGGGTTTTCCTTTAATATTCCGTTGTGAAGCTAATTTTTTTGATATCTTTTCAGCAATCTCAAGCCTATTTGGATTATTGTGTTGTATCATTTCATATGAACTGTCAAGTATTGTTTGAGTTGAACGATAATTCTTTGTTAAAGTGACGATTCTGGCTTTTTTGAAATTTTGCTTGAATTGCATGACATTAGATAGGGCTGCGCCACGCCAACGGTAAATAGCCTGGTCATCATCGGCAACAACAGTGATGTTCTTTTTGTCTCCGGAAAGCATAATTGCCAATTCATTCTGGGCATAGTTTGTGTCTTGAAATTCGTCTACCAAAATAAATTTGAATTTTTCCTGATACTTATGGAGTATGTGTTTCCTTTCTCGAAAAAGAGATAACGTGTTTGTTATTAAATCGCTAAAGTTCATTACACCTTCGGAAGTTTTTATTTTTTCAAATTCCTCGTATACCCGTGATAACTCTTCTAATTGTTCATGAGTCAATTCTTCGTCATCAACTTTAGCCCCATCCTTTAAGTTCTTTACGAAAGTCTCATATTCGGCAGGCGTTATATCTTCATCTTTTAGTCTCGAGAAATGGTTAAGAAGAGCCTCCATAAATTTTGTTGGATTTCCTAATGGGCGATAGTAATTAAGGTTTAATTTGAAGAGACTCTTTCTCAAAAGCAATATGCTCTCCGATTCTGAGATAAGGCGGAAGGATGGGGTGAGCCCAATATTAAGGGCTTCTTGTTTTAATATCATGTCACAAAAAGCATGAAATGTCGAAATCCACATTTCCGTATATCCGTATGGCAAGAGTTTGTCGACCCTATCTTCCATTTCTTTTGCTGCCTTTTCGGTAAAAGTAAGAGCCAAAATTTCGTCCGGTCTGACACCCTTTTTAGATATGAGATATTGAATGCGCTGTGTAATAACAGTTGTCTTCCCTGTTCCTGCACCTGCTACAATCAAAAGAGGTCCCTGTCCATGCTCGACTGCAATTTTTTGTTCGGGGTTTAATTTTCTGTCCAAGTGTGCCACCATTGTAGCACATTTCTAACTTGAAATTTGAGGCTAAATGGTATTAAATAGTAGCATGTCTGATAATGAAACACCTTTCCATTTGCCCTTTCTAAAAAAAGAGCAATTGACTGACGATACTTTCACTTTCACTTTCTATTTCAAAAGAACCGGTGAGGAACGCAATTTTATCCCCGGACAGTATTATGAAATGAAGCTTGCCATTAAGAATCCTGACGAACGGGGAGACAGTAGAGTGTTTACGATTAGCTCAAGCCCTACCGATAAGGAATTTATTACCATTACAACAAGGATTATCCAGAGCAGTTTTAAAATGGCACTAAATAATCTTCGAGAGGGCGAAGTGGTGCAATTTAACGGACCTTGGGATGATCTGAATTTTGATGAGAAAGATGAGTCTCCTCATGTCTTCCTTGCCGGCGGCATAGGAATTACTCCTTATCATTCCATCGTGAATTATTGCATAGACAAAAATATTAAAACACCGATGATTTTATTTGTCTCATGGAAAACCAAAGAAGAAATGATATTTGATGATTTTTTTCGAAATGCAAATAATCATTTGGAGGACTTTGCATACGTACCGACATTAACAGAAGAGGAGGGTTTAACT
Organism: Candidatus Levyibacteriota bacterium; assembly: GCA_041910135.1. GTDB lineage: Bacteria > Patescibacteriota > Microgenomatia > Levybacterales > GWA1-39-11 > JAUSNA01. The sequence goes on along the minus strand of JAYRRJ010000093.1, from coordinate 10,202 downwards.
TCGGGGAATTGGGATGGCGAACAGGGAAGAATCAATGAGGAAATGCTAAGGAAATATATATCGGAAATCTCGATATCCAAATATTTCATTTCAGGACCCCCTGCTATGATAAAAGCGCTGAGAGAAACGGTCGAGGGAATGAACGTTCCGAAGGAAAAGATAATTGCAGAAGAATTTGAAGGATATTAAAAAATTAATTTTCAATTTTTTTTACTTCGCCTTCTTCGATTTCTCCGAATTGATTTGTAGTTTCTATCTGTTGTCCTAGTTTGGAAAACCCCTGATTTACCTGATTCATCATATTGTAGGAATTATTCACATGTCGTTGAAGTGTATCGAGAGTTTCCCCTACTTTTGCGTATTCTTTTTGTATGGAGCGGAGACTTGATAGAATTTTGTGCGCTTGCTGGGAAATCTTTTGCCCCTCAAAGCCTACAAGAATTGACCGCAAAAATGCATAAAATGTCATTGGGCTCACCGGTAAAACACGTTTTTTAGATGAGTATTCATATAGGGTTGGATTGTTCACGATTTCATAATAAACAGATTCCGTAGGGATATACATCAAGGCAAAATCAATTGTTCCTTCATGGGTTAGAATGTATTTAGAGGAAATGGAATCGATGTGATGTTTTACGTCGTTCACAAATTCTTTTTCAGCAATTTTCTTTTCTTTTTCATCAATATCGCTATTCAACTTTCTAAAATTTTCCATTGGAAATTTACTGTCAATTGGAATAATTCCTGCCGCGGTCTTAATTGCGGCATCAACGATACTTCCCGATTTGAATGAGTATTGTAAATGAAAACTTTGTTTTGGAAGCATCTGGGATAGCAATTCTTTTAAGACTTGCTCACCGATATTTCCCCGTAATTTTGGGCTTTGTAAAAACTCTTGTAGACTTTTCATGCTCCGGCCAATCTCGGACATTTCACCAATATTTTTTTGAACACCCGAAATTACTTCGGCAGCTTTGTCCAGTCTTTGATTGAGTTGGTGGGTATTTTCTTGAAGAGTTCTACTGACCGTTTGGTTATTTATCTCCAAAGTTTTTTGCATTGATTTTAACCATTCGACAAGGGTGGCATCGGTGTTTGAATTCTGCTTCTTGTTTAAAAAAAATAAAACTATTCCAAATCCGAGGATTAAAATTGAAGATATAATGAGCAGGTCTATATTCACAGTGAGCAATATTTTACCATATAATATCAACATTATGCGTGAGCCACGATGCATTCGTTACTTCTCAAATAAGGAAAGGGCTGTGTCGGCCTGCGATTTATTGTTGAGGGAGGGGTTTGATGCACATATAAAAGAACAAACAATCGGTTCAGTAACTATTGATAAGGATGGTTTACCTTTAAAATACAGGCTATACGTTGAGAGGGATGATATCAATAAAATTGCAAAACTCTTGGCAACAAGGCTCAAGAAGTAATCTGCTCTATTACCTCATATAATACGATACCAAGACTAACCATGACATTTAAAGATTTATTTATTCCGAGTTGTGGAAGCTGAACTATTTGTTCGCAAAGGTCCAGGACCTCAGGAGAGACACCGTCGGATTCATGTCCTACAACTAATGCTACGGGAAGTGTATAATCCGCCTTTGTGTAATCAATTGCCCGCTTATCCAATTCCACTCCTATTATTTTTATATTTGGAACTTTAATTTTTAAGCTTTTAATAGCATCCGTAGTTTCAGGAAAATATTCCCATTCAACCCATTGCCAGGTTCCTATCGATGCCTTTTGAATTCTGGAATTCGGTGGGGTTTCGGAGCCTTTACACAATAAAATTTTTTTTGCGCCAACTGCATCTGCAAGTCTAAAAACACTTCCTATATTGTATGTATCAAGAACATTATCAAGAACGATATAAATTTCTCTACGTGACAATTTTACTTTTTCCAATTGTTCTTCTGTGGGGGTAACAACACGAAGCTCTTCTGCTCCTAATTTTGTGATATCCATGTTAATTTGAAGCTGCCTTTGTGGATTGGTCTTTTAAAACGTCTTCCTTTTTCCAAACTGCAAAATCACAATTTGGATAATTGGAACACCCATAGAATGATCTTCCCTTTCTTGTTTTTTTCATTACAATTTTTCCTCCATCCTTAGGGCATGGCACATCCAGGGTCTCAACAAGAGATTCAGTGAACCGACAGTTGGGGAAGTTTTCGCATGCCAAGAATTTGCCGTATTTTGATTGTCTCACAATGAGTCTTCCGCTATCGGTCGGGCAAAGCTTATCTGAATATTCAAGTTCAATTTTTACTCCCTCTGCCCCTTCCGCAAGTTTTAGTTGTTTTTCGAAAGATCCATAGAATTCCTTTAAGATTTCCTGCCACTTTAATTTTCCTTCGGCTACTTCATCGAGTTCTTCCTCCATTCTTGCAGTAAAGGGAATATCATCAATGTTGGCAAAATTTTTGACTAAAAATTCAGAGACAGAATTTCCAATTCCTGTTGGGTTGAGACGTCCCTCATTTTTTTCTACATACAGTCTGTCATACAACGTAGAAATGATAGGAGCATATGTTGATGGACGTCCTATCCCATGTTTTTCAAGAGAAGAAACAAGAGAAGCTTCGTTGTAACGGGGTGGGGGAGTAGTAGTATGTTCTGAGATTGTACAATCTCTATATTCCAGAATTTCTCCCACCATAATTTCGGGCAATATTTGAGTTTCCTCTTCTTTAACCGAATAGACTTTCAAAAAACCCGGAAATTTCAATACGCTTCCGCTTGCTTCGAAAGTAAGAGTCATATCACGTTTTATTTCACCGACTAATTTTGTAGAACCAAATATGGCGTCGGACATCTGAGTCGCAACTGCCCGTCTGAAAATCAAATCATATAAATTTGCAAAATCATTTCCAAGTTCCTCTTTAATTTCATCCTTTTTAACTTCCAAATTCACGGGTCTAATTGCTTCATGTGCTTCCTGAGCTGATTTCTGCTTTGTCTTAAAAATCTTTACATTTGAAGACAAATAATCTTTCCCATACTCTTTTTCTATAAAAGTTCTTGAAGCTTTTAAAAATACGTCTGATAAATTGAAAGAATCAGTTCTGTGATAGGTAATATGCCCCTCTTCATATAATCTCTGTGCTAGAGACATTGTCCTTTTTCCCGAATATCCAAATCTTCTAAATGCGGCCTGCTGAAGAGTTGATGTGGTGAATGGAGGATACGCAGAGCGGCGCGTTTCTTTTTGCTGTACGTCAATTATGGTCAGTCCTATTTTTGCAATTTGTTTAAGGACTTCGTCTGCAAGAGTTTTTGATAGTCGGGTTTTTGTATATTTGTAAGTTCCGTCGTACAATTTTATTTCCGTTGATTCTTCCAGTTTTTCATTATTAATTTTGGTTAATTCAAATTGAATAAGATTTTTCTCCCCACTTTTGCTTACATCAAGGAGCATTCGATAAAACGTGTCAGCGCTAAATGATTCGATTTCTTTCTCTCTCTCAACGATAAGACGAAGCGCTACAGATTGGACTCTTCCGGCTGATAGGTGGCGTTTTACTTTCTTCCATAAAATAGGTGACAGTTTGTATCCGACAACTCTATCAAGAACCCGTCGGGCAGTCTGTGCATTTACAAGGTCCGAGTCAATTTTTCGTTTATGTGTCATCGCTTCGTCAATTGCTCCTTTTGTAATTTCATGAAAAACTATCCTCTCAAAATCTGCTTTTTTATTTACCTCTTTGAGAATTTCGTGTAGATGGAAAGAAATTGCTTCCCCTTCACGGTCAGGGTCTGTTGCAAGTATAATGAGCTTTGCTCCTTTTACAGATTCTTTTAATAATTTAACCGTCTTTTGTTTATCGCGAGGAATGATGTATTGAGGTTCGAAATTCTTTTCCACGTCTACTCCGAGCTTTGATTTGGGAAGATCCCGAATGTGTCCCATTGACGCGATAACAGTGAATTTACCCGCTAAAAAACGGTTCAGTGTCTTTGCTTTGGTAGGGCTCTCAACAAGTATTACGTCTTTCATAGTATTTCGAAACGCCAGAAACCAGTATACCTTTTTTATCAAAAATTAATAAGTCGGGTATCACTCTTCTCTAAGCTAATTTTTTGGGTTTCCCCAAAAATTCAGCAAAAAAGAGTATAGCACAACGGTTTTGTCTTGAAAGTGGGAGTATACGAGCTTAAGATAGGTTTTGCAAGAGTTATGCAAAATAAAGTTCCGGATTTGCCGATACTTTTTTCCAGTCAACAGGTGTAATATTCTGTAGAGCATATGCACCTATCATTGCACCGTTATCCGTAGAATACTCCTTTTCTGTAAATAAACTTTCTATTTCCAATTGTTTTGCATTACTCGTGAGTTGATGACGAAAAGTCCCATTTGCACTGACTCCTCCACCAACCAGAATCATCTTGCAATTATTTTTCCTTGCTGCTGCGAGGGTTTTTTTAATAAGGACATCAAATATTGCTTTTTGTGTGGCGAAGCAAATTTCATTCACAAGGGATTCATTTAGTTCTGTTTTTTCGACGAATCGCATTACTTCAGTTTTAAGTCCGGAAAATGAAAAGTCAAAATTATCTTCGTTGATTATTGGACTATGGAATTTGATAGTGGTTTTCTTAACCGTTGACGCTCTGGATTCTATTTCGGGCCCTGCGGGATAAGAGAGGTTGAGAAGGCGCCCTATCTTATCAAACGCTTCCCCGGCTGCGTCATCTCTTGTTCCTCCAAGCCATCGATAGTCTTTTTGATTTTGGAAAAATAGCAAATCGGTATGGCCGCCCGAAACTATGAGACCGATAAAGGGGAAGGTGAATTCGTCCTTCTTCCTATTTATATAATTTGCGAAAATATGTGCAAGAAGGTGGTTTATGGGGATGAGTGGCTTTCCGAATGTGAAAGATAAAGTCTTTGCCGTTTCGACACCCACCAAAAGACTTCCGATAAGTCCCGGCCCGTATGTAACAGCTATTGCATCTATTTCTTTATCTAATATCTCTCGAGCAGTATCCCAATCTTTTTTTCCATCTCCTGTTTTGCTTGATTTCAATAATGCTTCGATTATGGTAGGCATGACAAATTTTACCTGCATTCGTGCAGCGTTTTCAGGAATTATTCCTCCGGTTGCCGCATGAAGTAAAAGAGATGTTGCAGTGATGTGGGAAAGAACGTGTATTTCTTGATTTACCTCTTCTAGAACAGAAGCGCTAGTCTCATCACAGGACGATTCAATAGCAAGAATTCTCATGTAGGAACAATACGTTATTTGATGCCTTTTAGAGTTACAGTGTCTCCAGTCTTAAATTTGTATTTATCCACTTCTCCTCCATTGACTTCCAAAACGTAATTAGCCTCCGAAGTTGGGGTATATATAGGAAGATTGTCGTTTTTTCCGGCTTGTGGGGGTGTGTTTTTCTCAATGTAAACAACTTTATTGTCATTTATCCAAATCATGTCTAAAGGAATTTGTGTATTTTTCATCCAGAAACTATATATTCCTTTTTCAGGAAAAATGAAAAGCATTCCGGTATTTTTGTCGAGCGATTTTCTATTTGAGAGACCAATTTGCCGGCTTTTAGGATCGTTGGCAATTAGTAAGCTATATGAATGACCGTTAATGGACGCAGTTTTGCTTCCAAAATTAGACATGAAATTAAAGCCTTTAAATTTCGCAAAGGCTAACAGCACGACTACGAGTACTAAGACTCCATATGCAATGAGTATTTTTTTCATAAATTACTAATTCAAAAAATCCTTGGCTACGCTTAGTATCTTTTTCATTTGATTGTTTTTGTTTTTATTAATTCTGTTGAAGAGTGTCGACTGTCCCTCTTCATCACTTCAACGACTTTGCCGGACACCGTTTTAGCTTGGGCTTTTTTTACCGAAAGCAAAGGGTCTCCAGCAGTCACTGCAATTATATCAGGCTCAAGCAATTTTACAAGGTTATAGTAATATTCGGATGAGGTTGATGAACTGAGGAGTACCACATAGTCCACAAAACGAAGATTGGCTAAATTTTTTGCTCGTAGAGTTTGTGGGTTAACCGGTCTATCGTTCCCTTTTAACTGTTTGATCCGTTCGTCGCTTTCAAGGAGCACGACTAATGTTTTTCCCTGCTGTTTTGAAAGTTCAAGAAATTTGAGATGACCGGGATGAATGATATCAAAACACCCGCCGACAAGGACAATATTTTTTGATTTAATTTTTGTAATCTCGTTGTCGTCTACAACTTTTTTCATGAATTTTCTACAAGAAAGTCGAGTAGTGCAGGAAATTGGATGCCGGCAGCCTTTGCTTCTTGAGGAAGCAATGATGTTGCAGTCATTCCAGGGAGAGTATTCGTTTCAAGATAATATATCTCTCCATTTTTTACCAGAAAATCCGAGCGAGAGTAAGTCTGCAGTCCCAAATAGGTGTGAAGGAGATTTGTAACTTTGGAAATCTTATTTGACATGTCCTTAGAAATGGAAACAGGTGGAGTTATTTCTTCGGACCCTCCAATTTCATACTTAGACGCATAATCGAAAAATGTTTGCTTGGGTCTAATTTCGATAGGGGGAATATCTATAAATTTTCCGTTTTTCTTTTGTAGACAACCGCAACTTAACTCTACAGCGTTTTCGATGCATTCCTGGACAAGAATTTCAGTTAAGCCAAGCTTTCTTGTTGATATTTCTAATGCATCTTTTAACTCTTTCATATTCTTTACAATATATACGCCAACACTCGAGCCCAGCGTATTCGGTTTAAGTATCAGGGGATAATGAAGGCCTGAAACGTCAATATTTCTAAAATCGTTGATAAGCGTTGTTGGAGGAATTCGTAGTTGTGAAATTTTGGAAGCAATAAGTGAAGATCTGTATTTGTCCATTGCAAGAGCGCTTCCCGAAACACCACTTCCCGAATAGGGGATTGAGAATAATTCAAGAAGTCCTTGTAATCTTCCATCTTCTACGAATTCCCCATGGAGACCGGCAAGTAAAGCAAAATACCCTTTCTCTTTAAGACCAGTTAATACTTGTGCAAGGGGAGTATTGGTTACTATCTCGGTGTCAAGAAGGTCAATATCATCAAACACTTTTGCATTAAGTTCTATTGAGATATAGCAAATAGTGATTTGATACTTTGTATTATCCAGGTGTTTAAAAATTGTTCTTGCACTGTTGAGTGAAACTTCGTGTTCGGAAGAGGGTCCACCACAAAAAATAGCTATTTTTTTCTTCATATGCTAACAGTTTTTAAAATCTATCCTTCTTTTGTCCCTACCATAAAGACAGCTCGCCATGGTGCATAGCGAGAGATATATTTTTCGTCGATTGTCACTTTTCCTGCCTTATCCTTTACAGTGCGAGAGAAAGTAGCTGTCGAACCCGCCGCAGCAAAATCTATCTGATTTGTTGTGCCTTTGGGAAGAGTCGGATCATCTTGATATAGTGGTGCAGGAGCAGGGGAATAGCCGGAAATAGCGGGTTTGGAAATAGAAACGGTCCTCCCATCCTTTTTCCCATAAAGTGTGTACGTCAGTCGTAATTCATCGGGGTCGACTTTAGATTGGATAAGTATGTAATTTCCGGTATCATTTACAAATTTCAAATCGACTGAGGGATAAAATACCGTTGCATCAAGTCCCGGCGGAGAATCTTCTTCATAGTACCCAACTCTATATGCGTGCGCGTGCCTTTCGGTAATTGGGAGTCCGGCGTTAAGCAATGCTCTGAATAGTGTTGTAGATACCTGACAAACACCACCCCCATCTCCAAGTACGGTTTTTCCATTGGTAATAACATAAGCCGTAGCGTATCCTGTTGCCTTTGAAACATCTCCCAGATATTTATCAAAAGAAAATTCTTCTCCAGGCTTGACTAAAATACCATTTACCCGTGAGGCGGCCAGCTCAACGTTATGAATTCTGTTGGGTATTGAATGGTAAAAAAGAGAAGTTCCACTTCCAATTTCCTCGACGATGCCGAATGAATTTGCCTCCTCAGTAGTCACATTTGGTTTTAAACGTATCGCTGGTATTTCAAAAGCGAATTCTTTTTGGCTTTCAGATTTAACTGTAAGAGCAATAGAGTTTTCCATAAATTGTTGTGCCCTGGCGATATCAAGTTGAGTTCCGTCTTCGGATTGTTTGAAAGTAGTGACTCGATTATTTTCAACGGAAAACTGTGCATCTACCGGTGCTTTATATGCTTTTTCTTGTAGTGGTTTTATGAGCTCGGCAAATTTATCCGCATCGAAAGTGTATGAAGAGTGAAGAGTTATGCCGTTTATGTACGCATTGAGTGAAATAAATAAATTTGTAAAGAGGTTGGAGGATTTGCCCAGGCTTTCGGCCTGTTCGGCAATTAGCTTTGAATCATAACCAATTCCTAGCTGTTTGGCTGAAGTCGTTGCTACAAGATCCCTAAACGTAAAAGTAAATGTCGTTTTCTCTATTTGTGCATTCTTGTTGTTATAAATGGTTTCTATTTGCTCCTTTGTTTTCCCACTTACATTCAGTTTATCGATATACACACCCGGAATAACGGTATACCTATATGCATTTTGAAATAAAATAATGCATATCGAGGATATTGTAAGGCCTGCAATGATAAATCCTACCAAAAACCAGAATGGTCCACGTGAGTAATGGTGTGTTTTTTTTGCAATTGCCTTAAGTCTATGAGAAGAAATAATTTTTTTATTGATAATCTTCTTAGTAATCATACCTAAAATTGATGATAATCTTGTACACTTTGAATTATACGAAGATATTACTATACTATAATTAAGCCGTACTCTATTATACCCAAAATTTTCTAAATATGGACCCTACGCAAAGCACTCAACAACAAGCACCCGTTCCAATTGATCCTCATTATCAAAACGAACAGCAAAGTGGTGGCTCATTCGTAAAAAAAATTATCTTTATATTTATAGTTCTGATTTTACTGATACTCGTTGTTGTTGGGGGAATCGTTCTTGCCGGTAAATTAAAAAGTTCATCCACTCCCAAAGATGTAACGCTCGTATACTGGGGTTTGTGGGACGACGCGTCCATAATGGAGCCATTAATTTCTGATTTTGAGCGGTCTCATCCCCATATAAAAATTCAGTACGAAAAGCAGGATATAAGAGGTCTTGGTCAATATGTTGACAGACTTACAACGAGAATAAATAACGGTACGGGGCCTGACATCGTAAGGTTTCATAGTAGTTGGACAACACAGTTGAAGAAGAACTTGCTGCCTTTCCCTCAGTCGGTCGTTTCCGAAACAAAAATTGATACCGATTACTACAAAACAGTTCAAAGAGATATGAATGTAAACGGTGCATATTATGGAATTCCACTTGGGGTTGACACAATTGCAATGTATGTAAATACGGAGGCGTTGCAAGGAAAAGGCCTTCCTGTTCCTCAGGATTGGAATGATATCTATATAAAATATGCATCTGAGTTGGTGGTGAAGGATCAGACCGGCAAAATTGTAACTCCAAGCATTGGGCTTGGAACGTATGATAATATAGCCCATGCCCCCGATATTCTTGCAATGCTTATGCTTCAGGATGGTGTTGATTTGAAGGACATGGCGGGGCCAACAAGGGATAAAGCCGTAGGGACATTACGGTACTATACCGCGTTTGCAAAAGGTGAAAGAGCCGTGTGGGATCAGACACTGGACAATACAACCCTCGCATTTTCTAAAGGAAATCTTGCGATATATTTTGGATATTCATGGGATATCTTTACGATAAAAGCCCTTAATCCCAGTCTTCAATTTACCGTTGCCAAAGTTCCTATGCTTGGCGGGAGAAACAATACGGTAGCCAGTTATTGGGCGGAAGGAATAAGCAATAAGACAAAGTATTCTAAGGAAGCTTTTGAATTTATTACGTTCCTTTCAAAACCGGACACTCTGCAAAAACTTTATCAAACTCAGTCAAAAGTAAGACTTTTTGGTTCGCTCTATCCGCGTCGTTCTATGGCGGGTCTTTTATCTTCCAATAATTTGGTGTATCCTTTTGTTGCTCAAGCGGATAATGCCCAATCTACTTTTTTTTCATCAGATACATATGATGGCGATAATGGTATGATTTCTCAAATGAATGTTTATTTGGGAAATGCGGTGCGTTCCGTTAACAATAATACATCTGCCGATTCTGCGATAGACACATTGGCCAAAGGAGTGGCACAAGTACTATCAAGATACTAGAATACATATGAATG
>JAYRRJ010000092.1:0-3449 GCA_041910135.1 Candidatus Levyibacteriota bacterium | reverse complement strand
CTACAATTAATTTTACTTCACCCACCACTTTCCTCCGTCTGAAATTATTTCGACGTCTCCCTTGAGGGTATCTCTTACTGGTATATCATATTGCTTTAATAGACTCAAAACTTCAGGAGCAGGATGATGGTAGCGGTTGTGATACCCATATGATAAAACTGCAAATCTTGGCACCAAATGCTGAAATGTATATTCATCCACCCCTGTTTTTGAACCATGATGAGGAGGCTTAAAAATATCCAGCCTATCTATCAGTGGCATAATTGAGTTTAAATAAGTTGAGGGGATGTCTCCATCCAGTAAAGCGTTAAATTTTCCATACCGAACCAACTGCACCAAAGAATAATCGTTTGTCTCACTACTCTTTTGTTTGAGAAATTCCCGAGTTGGCCAAAATGTATCGATGCTTGTTCCGTCAGGAGTTTTGAGAACATCCCCTTTAAAGACGTAATGTACCGGTATTTTTTCCTCCTTCAATAATGTCATCAACTCTTCGTAAACCCCGGTGTTTTTTGGGGCTTCTGATGTTCCGAAAAAAGATACATTATAGGACCTGATGACGCCGATAAGACCGGTCAAATGGTCAGCATCCGGATGGGTCATAAAAACCGCCTCTATTTTTCTGTCCCAAAAAGGAAGGTGTCTACCGATGCAATCGGTCATTGAATTTTCCTTGGGACCTCCATCCACAACGACATCAATTCCCTTCTTTGTTCGTATTAAAATCCCATCCCCCTGTCCCACATTGCAGAAAATCAGATGAAAATTATTATCAGAATAAAGCATTAAGTGATAGACACTAAAAAGTGCTAAAACGGCACATGATAACAGTAAAAACAGCAAAATTCGCCTCATTTTTTTCTTACTTGGTTCTTACCGAACCGAACAACTAGAGCAAACAATATCAAATAATACCCTGCAAGCACAGAAAATGGGAGGTTTTCTAAAGTTAGCTGGCTATGAAAGCGAGAGAAGAATACTATTATACCGGTAAAGTAAGCCAAAAAGGGATAACAAACCAACAGAAAGGGAATGGCCAATATCGGAGAAACTATTGAGAAAACAGCACCTATTCCACCAAAAATCATGATAATCGGCACGGTCCATAGAACCATTATATTAATGGGAAAGGAAAGCAAAGAATATGTTCCAAAGACCATTATTATAATGGGAAATGTGGCAATTTGAGCTGAAAGCGTCGTCGTGATGTCATCTTTTACTACACCCAGAATCTTCCAGCCAAGCGCCCTGTCCAAAATTGGCTTTATAGACAATATCCCAAAAGTTGAGAGAAAGGACAATTGGAAAGACACATCCGTCAATTCCTGCGGTTGGTAAAAAAGCATCGCCCAGGCGGTCAAAAATAACGCATAAAGACTACTCGACTGACGACCGAAAAATAAAGCGACGAATGCAAGAATTGCCATAACCGACGCCCTGACAATTGGCGGATCAAAGCCGGTTAAAGCCGCATATATAAGTACACCTATACTCGTGAAAAGTAGTGCTTGTTTTCTTTTCACAAGCCTCAAAAATATTGCCAGAAGCAACGCCGCTACGATGCTCACGTTTTGCCCTGAGGCTGCGATGACATGGAGCACTCCGGCGTTTTTGAGCATTTTATAGTACTCGTTGTCTATCTTATCCCTTACCCCCAATACCACTCCCAAAAGCAATCCTGCCTCTCTTTGGGGGAGTGTTCTTTGGGCTGCTCTATTGGTCCTTTCTCTTACAAATTTGGCAACTGAAATAATCGCATTTGTTCTTTCAATTTTTGAAATAGTCGGATTTTCAACAACCAATATGTTTCCTTTTTTTGTTTGCTTTTTTGAAACCTTTCCGTCAATAACAATAGTCTCTCCAAAATGATACGAGGGATATAACGCGGTTGTTACCATTAACCTGTCAATAAAAAAGTACTGCGAGAAAGTATTTTTCTTCGGTTCATGAGTGATGCTATAGGTTATTTTGAACGGATCATTTTCTTTATAAATATGCCGTTCGTTGAAATAGAAAAACTCTCGAGTCACTAGCAATAAAAGAAGGATAAAGATAAATAACATCTTCACCTGTATAAATCCTGAACTATCTCTCGAAGGGAAGATGTTTTTCCTCCTCAATTCATCTCCGTTCATAAGCAGAGCTTCACTTCGTTTAAGCAGAGCTTTCAACCTTACGGTTGTAATTGAACGGAGTTTTCTTGAGGTATTCAATAAGTATTTCATAAATTAGATGGCTCGCCAAGCGCATCTTGTGCAGTTCAAAAGTGATTTGAGCACCGACCAGCCATTAGTATACTTGAAAAATACCATACAGGAGGCGCTCACATAGTGAAGATGGGTATGTAAATGATAAACACGCGAGCACACTGAACGTCACTTTTAACTGCAAAGACAAGCGTTACACAAAGTTTACTCGACCGTGATTTTATCCTTCAGCCCATCGAACGTTTTTTGAGTCATTATCTTCTTTGAAACAAGCTCATCCTTCGATGCATACGGCCTTCCCGAAACAATTTTTTGTGCCGTAACCGGTCCTACTTTTGGAAGAGTATCCAGCTTATCAAGAGTTGCCGAATTGATATTGATAAGACCGGAATTGTCGCCGAACGTGGGATTTAAAACATCGTTTGAGTTCAAATTTTGACCTACTGATACAACTGCTGCTGTTTGTTCGCCCTTTTGAGGAATGTAGATTTTGACCCCGTCCGTAAGTTTTTGGGCAAGATTGAAGTGTTTTGCAATGTATTCCCTATCAGCAGAGGAGCTTAACCCACCTGAGGCTATGAGGACATCTTGAACCCTTGCCCCTTCCTTTAATTTGTAAACACCCGGGTTTTGAACTCCCCCTTCAATATCAATGGAGATTTCTTTTGCTTGGGTGGCACCTACTACATCTTGCTTTGAACTGCCCGGTATAAAAACAGCTTCATCTTTTACGCTTTTTGAACCTAAATACTGAAAAACTCCAATTCCAAGAAGTGTTACTCCGACCAAAATAAGCCCAACAAAGAGCGGGTTCTTTCTGACAAACACCACAACCCTCTCTTTTAGAGTAACTTTCTCAATTTCCTCCATACCTCATCTTAGGAAAGGTTTCTGGAGGTTTCAAGGGGATATTAGACTACAATATTGACTATTTTACCGTTCACGTAGATGATTTTTTTAATTGTTTGTCCTTCGAGGTGTTTTGAAACCGTTTCTTTTGCCTTGGTCTCTGCCATACCGTTATCTGAAATTTTGTCACTGTCAAGCTCAAATTGGCCTCTTTTCTTGCCGTTCACCTGAACTACTATTAAGGTTTTTTCACTTAATAGTTTTTCCTGTTCATATTCCGGCCATTTTTCCCTATGGACCGAACCCGTATTGCCCATCATATGCCACAGCTCCTCAGCCATATGGGGAGCAAATGGGGCGATGAGCTTCAAAAAGACTTCAGCCTCATCATTT
>JAYRRJ010000091.1:0-2491 GCA_041910135.1 Candidatus Levyibacteriota bacterium | reverse complement strand
CTTTTCTTAAAATTCTAACGTTGCTATTTTTTACTTGTATTGTCGGGTTCATTACTTTTATCTATATCTATTTTGACCCCTACATATCCTCTGCTTCAAAACTTTTAAACTACAAAGACAAAGGGATAATTCTTACAGACAGAAATGGTATCCCTTTTTATTATGTCAACAACGCAAAGGATGATTCTTACGTTCCGTTACGGGATATATCGCCCTATTTGGGGAGAGCAATAATCACTGCGGAAGACCGCAACTTCTATCATCACATGGGCATTTCACCACAAGGAATTATCCGGTCTTTTCTTCTAAATCTTCAAACCGGAACATTTTCTTACGGAGGCTCAACTATTACCCAGCAATTGGTAAAAAACACACTGCTCTCTCCTAAAAAAAGCATTTCAAGAAAACTCGAAGAGGCCGTCTTGGCATTTGATGTTGAAAGTAAATATTCAAAAGATAAGATTTTAGAAATGTATATCAATACCGTTTATTACGGCGACGGAGCCGTTGGTATTAAGGAAGCGGCACACCTGTATTTCAATAAAGAACCAAAAGACCTAACTCTTTCCGAAGCAGCGTATTTAGCGGGAATGTTGAAATTCCCCAGTCTCCTCCCTCCCTACACGGGAGATGTAAATCGTGGATTGAGAATACAGACTAAGGTGGTACAAAACATGGCAGACGCACACTTCATCAGTAGTGCCGAAAAAGAATCTGCTCTCAGCACACCGCTTCGCTTTACAAGGGAGGAATGCAAATTGACGAATGAAGCTCCACATTTTGCTTTGATGGTTGAGAATAAGTTAAAAGAAATGTACGGAAATGATGTTGTATATGAAGGATTAAGAGTAAAGACATCTCTCGACCTTTCCTGGCAAAGATTTGCACAAAAGGTTCTCCAATCAGGAGTTGATAGCAATTCGCGAAACGGAGTCGGCAACGGAGCTGCCATTGTTATGAACCCCTCAAGCGGTGAGATTTTGGTTCTTGTCGGCAGTAAAGACTGGTTCGATGAAAGATATGGGAGAGTAAACATGGCTATTTCACCCCGTCAACCGGGATCGTCATTTAAACCTATCGTGTATTCTCTTGCTTTTGACAGTGGAATGATTACTCCCGCAACAATTTTGAATGATAAGCCAACTAAATATGTTCTTGATCCTAATTGCATTAACCAGCCTCAAAGTAACTGCGTATATACTCCTCACGACTTTGATAACAGTTATAGGGGACCCGTTACCGTTAGACGTGCTCTTGCGAATTCACTCAATATTCCTGCGGTTGAAGTCATGAACAGGGTCGGTGTCGACGCTCTATTAGAAAGAGCACGGGATTTCGGAATAACGACTTTAAAAGACAGTGAATATTATGGAAAAGGGCTTTCCTTGGTTCTGGGAAGCGCAGAAGTACCCCCTATTCAAATGGCAGATGCATATGCGACCTTTGCAAATCTGGGAAAAAGGCCCGAACCTGTTATGATTCTTGAGGTAAGAGATAAATTTGATAACATAAAATTTACATACGAACCGGTACTACATGAGGTAATTTCACCCGAAGCATCGTATTTGATTACCTCAATACTTTCCGATGAAAATGCACGCAGAGAGGAATTCGGCAACTTGCTTTCTACTCCTTTTAAAGCTGCAGTTAAGACTGGAACCACTGAAAATTACCGAGATGCATGGACCATCGGATACACTCCGAAAATCGTAACCGCCGTTTGGGTAGGCAACAACGACGCCAGACCAATCTATAATCTTCCAGGCTCGCTGGCTGCGGCTCCCATTTGGAAAAGTCTTATGGAAAAATTCGTTTCAAGCTCATTTAGAGGGTTTATAAAACCTGATGGCATTGTACAGGCCCTTTATTGCGATAGCACGAGCTCCGGCTCGGCAAAAATGGAGGTCTTTATGCAAGGGACAGAGCCTCAAGGTGATTGCAACAGATTTACGCGAAGCAAAAATCGTCTTACCGGGTTTTTTAAAGAAGAAGTAAGTCATGAAGATATAAAGGAGACGCCAACGCCCACCCCAGAAAAGTCTCTGACTCCCACACCGGCTCAAGAGACGCCCGCTCCCCCTCCCACCGAGCTCCATGCTGAAAACTCCGATTAGAATCTTTACAAAAAGTGTATACTTAAATTGTGAATACAAAAGAAAAAATCATAAGTTTTGAGAAGAAGGGAAAAGCAAGCTCAATAACGGTAACGCATATTACCGTCAGGCAAAGTATTTTTTTCCTTGTTCTAAAATTGTTGTTCCTTGAGATTGTTGCCGCTCTTTCAATTATTGCTTTTCATATAGTGCTTGCTAATTACGCAACGCAGTACTCGCTCAATATCGCTTTTTTTAATATTCCAATATTTATTCTGCTCGTTCTACTAAAAACGATTTTTATGATTTATGTTATTGCTTCCTGGCTTGAAGAATACTATGAAATTACGCCTACAGAAGTGCTACACCGAAAAGGTTTTTTATTTCGGCGCGAAGAG
>JAYRRJ010000090.1:0-2960 GCA_041910135.1 Candidatus Levyibacteriota bacterium | reverse complement strand
CTCTTTTTTCATTTTCGTCATATACTCTGTTCAATGTCCCTTTTCCCAAATCGCACGCCAAATGAGAGGCAATGCTGGCGCTTCCCCCATTTCCCAAAATATAAACCTTTTTGTCATTTTGGTATGCATCAAGAATTTTTTCTATAGCTTTCGAAATTTCTTTGCCGTTCAATTTCTTTATTGTTTTTTGCACTTCATCAAAATATGATGTGATGAATTGGGAAATGACTTTAGGAGTTGATGCTTCGTTCGGCTTTTCCATATTAATTTTCTACAAAAATAATTTTACTTCCCTGGCTCTCGAATTCGAAAGGAACAGGGCGCAATTCCGGGAGAGCACGAATGATTGTCTGATGATATTTGGGCATTGCATAAAGGAGCAAAAATCCTCCTCCGCCTGCTCCCAAAATTTTTCCTCCTTCGGCGCCCATTTCAATTGCTTTTTTGTACCACTTGTCAATCCTATCAGAACTTATTGACGACGCAAGACTTTTTTTAAAATTCCAATTCTCATCAAGCATTCGTCCGAATTTATTTATTTTGCTTTGAGAAAGTTCTTCATGCATATTTTTTGCGAGATTTACCATGGCCTCCATTGCTTGCACATTTGTCTTTTTTTGAGAAAGATTTTTTTGTTGTGCCAGAATTTTATTGGATGAACGGGTAACTCCGGTGTATAAAAGTAATAAACGTTTTTGTAGATTCTCTTTTGAATGAGGGTTCATAATGATTTGAGTATTGAATACACTTTCATCCGAAAGAAACCGGAAATATTGAAATCCGCCATAGGCGGTAATGTATTGGTCTTGCTTTCCGATGGGGCTTTTCAATATTTCTATCTCGATTTCACACGCTTCTTTGGCTAATCGTTCCGCACCTACGAACGTATTGCTATATGTATAGAGTGCATTAAGAAGCCCAACGGTAAAGCTGCTTGAGGAACCAAGCCCTGTCCCTTCGGAAGGAATATCTGAAATTGATGTTATTTCTATTCCTCCTTTTATTCCGACTTTTTTCAAACACTCTCGAATAATGGGGTGTTTTAGTTCTCCAACACGTTTTACTATTTCCGTTTTTGAATAGCTCGCTCGAATACTGTTATCAAACTTATTATTAACCGTTATATAAATGTATTTGTTAATTGCTGTCGTGACGACTGCGCCTTCTTTTTTTAAATAATAATCTGAAATATCGCTGCCGCCACCAACGAAGCTGATTCGAAGAGGTGTCCTTGAGATGATCATTTTTTTAGCAATTCATGGGCTTTCTTAAGTCTGTCCGGAGTGCCTATGTCCATCATGAATTCTGAAGTATTATAGCAGAAAATTTTTTCGCGTCTTTCAAGAAGAAGAGGGATGAGATCATGCGCAATATCGTATGGCTTCGGAATAGTAAAGTACTTTTTAATGGCAGGGCTTATGATATAAAGTGCAGACAAATTGTAGGGGCGATGGGGAAGCACTTTATGAGGTTTTAGAAGCAAAGAAGACAATTCATTGCTATTATTAAACTCCACTAAATCGCTATCTTCAGGATGGGCAGAAGAATGTACTGCCGCAGTAATAATTCCCTTCTTTTTCAAATGGAACTGAAGCATTTTTTTATAATCTACAAAAGAAAGAACATCTCCATAGACAATAAGAGTATTGTCATCCAGGAACTCACGAAGAGGTTCAAGTGCCCCTCCGGTCCCAAGAAGTTTCGTCTCGTATGAGTAGGTAATATTAACCCCATATCTTTCTCCGTCTCCAAAATAATTCACTATAATTTTTGGAAGATGATGAACGGTAATGCATATATCTTTAACACCGGCCTTTTGTAACTGTTGAATATGTAAGAGCAGCAATGGTTTTCCATCTATTTCAACCATTGGCTTTGGCATCCTTTTTGATACTTCAGAGAGCCTTGTTCCTTTTCCACCGCAATGAATAATTGCTTTCATAATTTCAAAAAATTGTTAACGCACTCAAGAAAATTGTTAAAGACAAAGTCCGGAATAACATTGTAGGTTCCATCTTTTCCCTCGTAGCCGGTTTTAACAATTGATGTCGTTATGCCCGCATTCTTACCGAATTTCGTGTCTCTTGTCGTGTCTCCAATAATTCCTAAGGTTTTTTCCATTCCGTAATCCTTTTTTGCCTGCTTAAAAAGCAGGATGTTGGGTTTTCTGCAATGACAGCGAACCTTATATTTTTGATTTGGCGCCTCGGGATGATGTGGACATGAATAGATTGCATCAATATATGCACCTTTTGATGCAAGCATTTTTACAAAGTGAGAGTTAAGTTCCTTAAGCTCTTCGATGGTGAGTAAATTGTGACTGACTACCGGTTGGTTTGTGACGATGACAACTGCATAACCTTCTTTATTAAGTATCTTGATACCCTCAACAACTTTTGGCAAGATTTTTAGATGCTTCTTGTCGTTCAAATATCCAACTTCTACACATAGCGTGCCATCTCTATCAACAAAAATAAGTCCTTTGTAATTTTTAAGGTTTCTAAATATCTGTTTGAGATACGTCATATTTCAGTTATAGATAATATTGTTCTTTGTAATATATTCAAACAAAGTATTAGCGACTATGCTATTGCTTTTTGCGGGGTAAAAATGAAAATCATCGGAAAAAAATTCTTCATTCTTGGGAATTTTTCCTTCCAGGTCAACAAAAGGAACATTTTCATTATGTGCTATTTCCTTTGTTGCATCATTAAACTCGCGTATCCCCTTTATAAGTGAAGAAATAGTAGGATAATTTTTCTCCGTTCTACAGACCCACTCCAAATCCCAAGAGTGCTTTTTGTCAAATTTATCATTATAAAGATAGGGTTGATTTCCCAGAATCAATGGAATTCCGTCTTCCTTCGTAATTTTTATCAAGCTCATGACATTTCTTTTATAAGAATCGATACTTTTGAAAGTCCTATCTATTGCCTTTCCCGGCGGCTTGGCAGCCATGT
>JAYRRJ010000089.1:0-2868 GCA_041910135.1 Candidatus Levyibacteriota bacterium | reverse complement strand
CGTATATTATGTCCGTTCGCATTTCTTAGGTGTGTTTTACTATTTGTTCGGCTCTTTTTTTCAACATGGAAAAAGCATTCATTCAAAAACAGAAAGAACGTCTCCTATCGGAGGACGAAAAGATTAGAAAGCAGTTGCAGGCCCTCAAATCATCAGATCCTTTCTCAGACCCGGAACATGCAGTGGACAACGCGTCTGCTGACACTGATGCGAGAGAAGAAATTGGACACCTTACCGTTGAGGCTGAGTCAGAGGACCTTCAAAAAAGACTCCAACTCATTACTGCGGCTCTCAAACGAGTTGAGAAGGGAACATATGGAATTTGCATAAAAACAGGCAAAAAAATCCCCAAGGCCCGTTTGCTTCTTGTCCCGGAAGCTGATAGTGTGGTAGCATGAAAAACATGCGTAGCAGAGTACCTATCCTTATCTTTGGCCTTTCTGTGGTCTTTTTGATATTTGCCTATTTCTTATACAAAAGCTACTCTGCATCCTTGTATAACAGCTCACTTTCACGGATAAATATAGGTATCTGGGGTGAACACAGCTATGTACTATCTCTGGGCGAGACCACAAAGCAACACTACATTTTTCTATTTGGTAATTCTTACGAAGTACAAGTGCCAGTGGGATTGAAAGGATATAAAATCGGAGCGCTGGGAAAATTAGCCAACCTTGAAAAGGACCCTCAGCTTTTTATTAAAGCGATGGGCGAAGGTAGTGGAGTTTTTATTCATAAATATGTGCATAATCTCGATCCTGAGATCTATTATGACGACACTTGGCTTGACACGATGCAATTCAACGATGTCAAGAAGGAGTTACTCAAAAAAATCTTCTTACCAGGAGATCTGAGTATATTTGACAGAGTATTTATTTATCTGGCTATTCGCGATGCTCGACCGTCCCAATCTACTCTGGTGAAAGTTAAAAATGAAGTGCCCAACCTGTTGTTATATGACAAGATATTTCGAAACGAGAAAAAATTAGTGCAAATCTTGTATACAGAATCTGAGCGAACGGCATATTTTATATCCCAACTGCTCGAGAACACAGGTATACGTGTTGCTGATATATCAAAAAACACCGCAAAGACAAAAGGATGCGTGATTGTTGAGTCTACCAGTAACTTCTCGCAGACGAGTCGGTTTATCAGTAATTATTTCGGATGTGAACTCCGGGAAGGTGATACAGGATTATATGAGGTACAATGGGTACTAGACAGCAAGGTAGAGAATAGGTGGAAATTGTAGGGAAGACCCCAAAAAAGCCCTATTTTATCTCAAAATAGACCATTACATGAGTGGATGCATCTTATGGCATTATATCTATTCGTCATTTTTATATTAGCACTCGTCATCACACTGTGGAGTATGCGAGATTTCGAAAAGAAACAGGTGTTACCAGATGAACATAATAAAGTACGAAAGGGAAGCATTGTCATACTGGAAGATAAAGTACAACACTATCAATAAATCACAGGCGCATCATGGAACGCAAGGTTTTTGGTTCTCCTTGACTTTGCGTTACGAGACTCGTATCTCGTGATCTGCCTCATTCCTCGTCTTCCTCTTGGTCTGTTTCTATGCCTAGTATCTCAGTTTCTTGTTTTTGGTCACCCTCAAGATCTTTGAGAAGCTCGTTTTCTAAGACATCATCATCTTTTTCGTCATCAGCTTCGACAATATCTTCTTCAAGCTCTTCCTTTTGGGCGACTTTCGTTTCAGGGTTCTCAGGCTTTTCTTCTTGTCGGTCTTCATCTCTCTTTTGTTGTTGATATGCCATTACCTTCGAAATACTGCCCGGAATATCAATAGGAAATGAAACGAGTTTCTCGACCTTCTTTCCTTTACTGATTTCACGAATAAATACGATTACATTGCTCAAAGTTGCCTCTTGGACATAAATCTTATATTCGCTCTCATTTTCCAAAAAATACATTAATCTTACGCCGACATCATCAGGTAACACGCCAATGTATTCGTCTGATTCTGTGCGAATCTCAACGTGATGTTTTCGAACGAGAAAGAAAACTTCTTCACCAATCATTAACTTCGCGAGAGTTGATTTTTGACCGAGCTGGCTCAGAGATACATTTTTAGTTTTTCCAGGGAGCTCAATAAATATATTAGAGTCTAATACAACAGCAGTATTCGTACTGGACTTGGCACCCTTCTTTCGGAAATCGATTTTCTCTACGTAGTCGCTGGCAATGGCATTTTGAGGCTGGAGCTTGAGCACTTTTTTATATACAGAGAGAGATTGTTCATAATTTTTTAATTGTAAATATGCGAAACCAAGACGAAGTAGGGTAGGGATATTTTCTTTGCTTTTTTTTAGCATCTCAGTGTTCACTTCTGCGGCTTTCTGCCAATCTCCTTTAATGGCCGCGTCAACCGCTTGATTTTCTAGGTGTTGGAGAAGAGTGGTATTCATGCGCGGTTGAAAGTATACTCTGAGTATAATACCTGTCAAGTTTGAAAATAGCCATCAATAATTCATAAAAAATGAAACCCTTCGATCAAATTCTGGCACGATTCGTACGTATACCCAAGCAAATGCGATATGTTATATCGAGTGGTTTGGGTGCAGTTTGCCTATTTTTGGCAGTTGGTGTGCCATACCCGTACAGCTGGATCGTTTTGCCCCTCTTGTGTATTGTGAGCTATATTTTGACATGGTTTGCACTACTCGAAGACCTTAGACAAGGGGAATGGTTTGTGCTTTTCATATTACCGGTTTTCTGGACTGCATCTTGGTATATCTCGTTTTACATGCTTCCGATGAGGTTTGCTATTCGCGTTGTCTTTTCGCTTACATATCCGCTCATCTTTTATATTGTGGTAAGTGCAATGAATATATTCAATGT
>JAYRRJ010000088.1:0-5884 GCA_041910135.1 Candidatus Levyibacteriota bacterium | reverse complement strand
TTCCGGTTCTTCAGGGTTGAGTCTTCCAACAACTGAAAGCGCTCCGTCTTTATTATGAGTTCCGACATACTCAAACCCTTCATTTCCTACTTTAAAATATGCACCTGGTTGAAGTTCCATATGGATTTACCTACAATAGAGTTAGTTTAATAGACTCAAAATCTATTTTCAAGGAACTAAAAATGGCAGAAACATTAAACCCCCAAGAACAACAACCAATCGCTATAGAAAGGGAATCTAGCATACCTCTTTATGGAAATTTTGAAGAAGCCCTACAGACCGATGAGTACGAAATAGCTCTCAAAGCGACAAATGAACTACACGAGCTCCAGAGTTGGCGACAAGCAACAAAAGAGTCGCCCTTTCCCCAATTTTATCAACTTTTTGAAGTAGCAACCCGAATAAACGGCGTATCCGCCTCTGAAAAAGACAAGAAAATTTTGCATGAAAAAATTAGAGATACTTTTTTCCCAGTAGCAAGAACTTTATCTCCTCGTGTTCGTGATCTTTATGAAAGTGTTCTTGCAGAACTTACTGGAGAAGATGCAACTGCAAAGTTTGCCATGACTGAAAGTCAACTCACGGCATTAAAAGAATCTGGAGACTTAGATATTTTACAAGACCCGTCAATTCCCTGGAACATCAAACAAAACAGAATGCAAAACCGAATAGAAAGTGAGCTATTGGGAAGGAAGGCTTTAGACAGGCGTGAGAAAAAACTACAAGAGCAAAAGTCTGAAGAAAGAGTTGAAGATGAAAACCCACCCACACCTCCTCCCATGCAAGATGAGAGCAAGCCAAGTATGGATGAGATGTCCAGACTCAAAGAAGGTGAAGAGGCTCAAGCCATATGGACTATAACTCCGGGATACGGTGGGTATTTTAAAGAACAGTCGTTTGATACTTGGGATAGTGAGAGGAATACTTGGAAACAGTCAGACTATGGATTTATGGGAGATTTCCCTATGGAAAAAGGTAAGATAGCTATGTCGATTAAAGCTACTATACCAGGTGGCAAGCATGTCCGATTACCCATTCCCTACACCTATAGATATCATAGTCCTGACCGTTCGTGTACAGCAAGTATGGACAAAAATGGCGATTTTATAATCTGGGCACCAGGAATCAAAGGGACAATACCGGTTGAAATTTTTCTTTCAAAAAACGATGGTTCTATTACAAAACCTAAATCTGAACCTCAAGTGCTCACATTTCCTGCTACATTAAGCCCTGAAACGGAACGGGTATTACAGGAAATAAAAACCAAAACAACAACTATAGAAAAGGCTCGTGCGCTTAGAACTTTTACCTTAAAGCATCTGGAATATTCAAACGATAGTTCATATAACGTTTTGTACGAAAATTATGAGAATGGATATATTGGGGCAATAGACAAATTTAAAAAAGCAGATTGTGATGTAGCAAATACTTATTTTGCGGCACTTTGTTCAAAGCTTGGGATTCCTGTCAGACATGTTGTAGGACACATGGTAAAAGGAAAGGATAAAAGCGGCAATTCAAAAATAACTTCAGGAACGGGGCATGCTTGGAGCGAAATTTGGGATGATGAGACAGATTCTTGGGTACGCATGGATGCAACTCCTGCTGGGGACCCTCAGTTTGAGCAGGAGCAAAATGGTGATGAATCTGCTCCAGGGGACTATGGGGAAGGTCCAGAAGCTCTTATGCCAACAGATCAACAGCTACAAGAGCTTGAAGAAAAATTATCACACCACACTGAAATGTTAAGCTATACGCCTGAAGAAAGGCGATTAAGCGAGGTAACGGGAGTTGATTTGAGAGAGGCACGACAAATTGTAAAAGAAATTCAAAAGGCAGAAGATTCTCGCCTTCCAAACGGTGAACGGGTTGTGGATGTTATGTCGCAATTGTTTTCACTTATTATTGATTCAAGAAAACAAACAGTTCCAGACTATACAGGACCAGTAAGAAAACGGGAGGGAGGAGAGGAAATCGATGATATAGTTGATCACAAAATTGGTATTGTTGGGGGGAATATGGACCCCGCCTCTCGAAGAAAAGAAGACACCACTGAAAAGGAAGAAAAAAATATGGGCGGGTTTGATGTATATATAATTGGAGACAAATCAGGATCTATGAGTGAAACAGTTGATGGAGAGACAAAATGGGAATTACAGCGGCGGGCGATATATTTACTGTTTTCCTCTTTAAACAGGTTTGAGCAAAATTTAAAACATGCTTCGGTTCGCATGACCGACCCTCTCTCTGTTCGAACACAGGCAATCTCGTTTCGGGACTCTCGCTTGATAGATATTGACAAAGAACTTTCAGCAGATTTTTCTTTGCATGACAAAGTAAAGCTTTGGCATAGCATGGGAAATCAAGGCATGGGAAATGGTGATGTCCCGGCGCTTAATCTTATCCAAGAGCAAATAGAGGAAGAAAAAAACAAACTAGAAAATCAGGGAAAAGAAGATGATAGATTGCGGATTATTATCGTATGCTCAGACGGTATGCCGGACAGTACAGAAGGAGTTCATGAGAAAGCGCAGCAACTAGGAGAACTTAATGCAGTTGTTGTAGGGGTTGGTTTGACAGAAACTGCAAGTCAAGTTCCCATTATTTTTAATACGACGCATAGCCAAGGAGACATTGCAGCAGATATAAATTCTCTTCCAGGTATAGTTGCAAAACATATTGTGACACAAGCTGTAAAGCTTTTTCCTCAAAAAGCCGCTCCCTTTTATGAAAAGCAGGTTCAAACAATCCTTGCAAAATTTGACAACGTTGGCATAAGATAAGTATTATGGACGACAATATGCACGAAAGACAACCTATAGGAGTAAAGCCTGAGCAAAATGTGCTCAACAAGCACGGACAAGCGTTGGAGCATTGGGTAGAAACAAGAGTGCTTACAAATGAACCAAACTTGTCAGCTCTTGACGTTGAAGGTATAAAAGAAGGATTTACCACTCTTTCTCCACGTGAGAAAGTAGATTTGCTTTACGAAAAACTAACAGCCTTCTATATTACTGACAAGATTATTAAAGAAGAGCAAAAAGGTGAAATTCCCCCTGACCCGGTTGACCCTTATTTAGTAGCTGAAATTAAAACACTTTGGAATGATGAAGGAGCACGAAGACTTGCTCTTGAAAAATATGGGGAGGCAAGAAAAGACGCAATAATTTTTAGGCTCTCTCCTCTTGGCAATAGATGGGGAGAGATAAATGAACTAATTGATGAAACACGCCAAACCTTTGAAAGTGAGACAAGAAGATTATTCCTCCAACAAGTAACCCGCCCCGATCAAGTATCAGCAACTGTTGGTAGAACAAAAAGACTTGCTCAGGGGCTTATTAAATTTGAGAATGAACGCGATGATATCGTAGGTCTAAAAGACAGAGAACCTGTCAAGGAAAATACTGATATTGCTGCCGAAATCATGTTTCAGCAGCTTTCCAAATACCACAATCAGCTAGATCAAGGATTTGTATGGCTCCCTTCAAGAGACGTTATCCATACAAGAATTATTGAGTCACTTCAAAACGGAAGATGGCCCGTATTAAAAGGAGAGGCAGGAACGGGAAAATCCGAGCAAGCGGATGCGGCCGCCGTGGCACTCACTGGAGAACAACCAACACACATTGCATGTAGTGAAAGAACGAATGAGAGGGATTTAATAGCGGATAAAGAGATAGATCCGCAAACTGGCGGAAGCTACGATGAATACGGTCCTGTTATGAGGGCGGCAACTGGTTTTGACGACTCAAGGCACACTGAACCCCAACTTCATACCGGAAGAATTGTGAGGCTTGATGAATCAGGAAGGCTTGGTACGCAAGGCTATGCAATTATAAAAGAGTTAAGACAAAAAAGAACAGCAACCCCAGAAGATATTAAAAAATGGCAGGAAGGCCAATCAATTGATGCTGGAAAGCTTTTATATGGAAAGCCTGTTCTTCCAGGATTTTCATCTATCTGGACGACTAACCCTGTCGGCTCAAGATACCCCGATAGGTCTGAGCCGGATGCGGCTCTGAGGCGAGAGGTTGCTGATATTGTTGTTGACTACCCACCTATGACTAAAGAAAACCCTGAGCTTTATGAATTTATGCTAGCTGCTCTTATGGATCAGAATCATCATATATCAGTTGCAAAAGAAGAGATAGCGCCCTCCTATGGGGTTGAACCTATTCCTAATGGACAAGTATTAGAAGATGGTAGAAAAATTGTAGGAGAGGAATACATCAAACCCTCAACTGACAAAGAGCACGGCACATTATATCGATTAGCATTTGCTATAAGGTCTTTACAGGATGCGTTTACATATGGTAACTCCTCTTCGATTCCCGAAGATGCGCTTAGATATACAATTGATGATAGTGGCAAAATGCAAGTTGTTGAAATTGGTGGGGATCCTTTAACTCTTAATTCATCTACAATTACTCTTCGTGAAGTAACAAGCTGGATGAAAGGATTTTCAGAGAGGGCATTAAAAGATGACTCTGAATATCAAACAGAAACACTTACTGACTGGATTAAACTTAAAATCAATACGTATATCAACCAGGTAAACCCTGATGACAGGGAAAAAATACGAGCGTTGTTTGAGAGCTATCATCTTTTTGATGACTCTCCAAATTTGGATAACGCAAAACCACTTACCCCCAAGGAAATAGGATATCTTTCTCCTCGGGTGCCTCGTCCACTTCATGCAACTGAACCAACTGAGAAAAAGCAGCAAGATGCAACTTCTCCCAATGAAAATCTACCAACTATAGGTGAGAAACGACCCGAGGTATTGCATGATAAAAAAGTTATGCTTGAGGAGGGTGATACTCTTCTTATAAACCCCGGAACTATTGAGGTTAATATGCAGGAGCAATAACCATATGGAACTTCAACCAGGTGCATATTTTAAAGTAGGAAATGAAGGGTTTGAGTATGTCGGAACTCATAATAAAGACGGAGCGCTTTCAGTTGTTGGAAGACTCAACCCTGAAGAACCGGAAAAAAAAGGTGCGCTTCATAGACTCTTTGATGTACAAACGCTTGAAAAAGATGGGGTAAAAATAGGGCCATTTGGGAGTGAGTATCCATACTCATCATTTGTTTTAGAAAAGCTTTCATGGGAAGCTTTCTTCCCCGGAGTGTCAGAATCAATTCCTCACCCCCCAAAGGAGTTGGTTGAAACACTCAAGCAAGGCCGTGAGAGTGAGGTTGGACGAAACATGGAAGCACATTTTCTGCCTGATATAACACTCTCAAAAGATAGCCTCACAATAAACGGAAAGAACTATTCGTATCCCCAAAACTTTAAAAAGCCAAATGACTGGTTTTTTGATAACACAGTGCCTCAAAGGCGAGGCGAAAACCCTCCAATATCTTCTTCCTCTCTTCACATCCCCTCAGGCTGGAGAATTGTTGATGCAACCATTCGTCCCGACTATACGGATGGAAGTCAAATGTATAAAGACGATCCGTTGGCAAGTTTAATAGCAAAGCTCACAACGGATGGAAAAATATCTCCCCAACATCCTTCTTCTCGTTTTGGTATCTCATGGGATGAAAGAAAAGAACACATTGACCCACAACTTAAAGAACTCCTTAATCTCCCAGACAGGGTAACCATATCCGTTCCAACAGAGGCAGAATTTAATGTTCTTGGTAACCTTTTTCACCCTGAATGGGGAGAGGTATCAACATATGAGTGGCTTGATGACAATTTTGAGGACGACAGTCGGCTGTTTGGTGGCCACTCTGGCCTTGGTGGTCTTTCCGACGTCAACGTCGATTGGTCTGACGATCGCGATGGCGTCATTGGGTTTCGTCCCCGGATAGTATTTCCTCATGCGTCTTGAGCACTTGGAACTCTTGGCTCTTTTTTCCCTTGGTATTTTGT
>JAYRRJ010000087.1:0-1924 GCA_041910135.1 Candidatus Levyibacteriota bacterium | reverse complement strand
CGCCCCGCAGGCGGGTGCGGGAGGAATGCGGGGCGGACTCTTTTCGGTTTTTTTTTGCGCGCACCAACTAAAAGAAAAACTCCCAACAGAATTATTTGGTTGGGAGTTTTCTAACTTAAAATTATTTATTGCTTACGGGTATGGAGTAACCGTAAATGTTCCTAGAATTTGAGTTGCGGGAGAATATCCATCTCTTTGCTCATCTCCTGTCATATGAAAACGTATTTCGTTGGTATAAGGTACGCCTGTTAGATTTGGAATGGTTACTGTAACTGGCCACTGTTGCATGCCGATATAATAATCGTTAACAGTGTGAATTTTTGCAGCCAGACTTTTTGCATTCCCATTTGTATCTTTTACAACAACATCACCAGCTGTTCCTTCAAATGCTCCCCAACGAGTACATGTCCCTGCTTGTGCTCCAGCAACATCAATATAACCTGTAATTGTAAGCGGGAAAGATACGACTGAACCTACCACAGGAGAAGTAATAACCAAACAGCTATTTGTTTGTTGCTGTTGAGGTTGCGGATTATTTTTTGGTTTAGGTGTAGTTGCTTGCGGAGTATTCTGTTGGTAAGTATTGTTGTTTACTGGCTGATAGTTATCAACAATTTTGTTTTCGCTAGTCTTCTGATTTTTTCCTGCGTAGTACGCAACACCGCCAATAACCCCAGCAACAAGTATTGCTATGAGAATCACAATCGGCGCAAACCCTTTGTTATATTTCATAAATTTAATAATAAATTAAGTTAAATATGACCTTTAATAATAAAATTCAATAGCGTAGTTATTATACCACAACTTACTTAGAAGACGAATATTTAAGCCATTTCTTACAAAGTGGATAATTCCGCTTGACTTTCTTGTCTGGTTGTATATACTAAACATGTCCTTAGAAAAAGTCGCGCTTCGCGGCTTTTTCCTTTTCTAGGCCTCTTTTTTGATCTGAAATTTTAAATTATCAATCTCGATAAACTTAACTGGTGAACCACTCGCTTGAGTAAGTTTTCTCAATTTTGTAGATAATCTTGAAGTAGAATATCTTGGTCCTTTTGGAATTCTCTTTGCGCTTGAAACAATAGAAACTTTACAACCTTTTGCGATAACTTTCTGAATTAAGAATTCAAAATCGCCATCACCAGAGAATAGAAAAACTTCAGTATCCTTGTCAGCATGGTCAAGGACATCAGCAGTTAATTCGACATCACAATTACATTTCCACGAATAACCCATTTCTATTCTTTGGGTAATTTCAGTATTACACTTTGGACAACTTGTGATGGCGATTTTGTCTTCATTTTTATATGTAAAAAAATATTTTGGTCGGACAACTGCACCGAGTTCTGTCAATTTTGTAAATAATTCTCCACGAGTATCATCGCCATGTTGTATACCAGGATAGAAAAATATTTTTTCACATTTCCATTTGTCTTTTAAATAGGAAAATAATTTCTCATGATCAAGAGCAAATTTCAACACTTTCAGTGTTGTCGTTTCAGTATTTTGCACGTCAATAAATGCAAACTTCTTCATGAGAATTATTTTACCATTTTTGTATTTCTTTTTCTACTTGCGCGCAAAAAAAAACCGAAAAGAGTCCGCCCCGCATTCCTCCCGCACCCTCCTGCGGGGCGGAAGCCCAAATCCCGCCGAATTTCAAAACACTTAGTCTCGGTTTTGCGAATCCTCCTCCCGCAAAAACGCTTCGCAAAACCGAGTCCGCATTTGTATTTAGCGTTTCCCCGTACTTTCCATACTTGGAAAGCTCTGTGCTTCGCACAGAGGCGCTTCAGCGCGCGGGGAACGCTCTGTATTCATTTCTTTCGGAAAAATGTTCGAGTGTGGTAATATAAACGCACCTTAAACGAACTAAACGGCTTTTTGGAAGCCAAGAGGTGGGACGCGCGAAGCGCGTCCCACT
>JAYRRJ010000086.1:0-4537 GCA_041910135.1 Candidatus Levyibacteriota bacterium | reverse complement strand
TGACAAGATACGTAATTCATTCTAAAGTGTATATATGAGTAGAAAAAAGGCCTCAAAAGGTTCAAGAAAAAAGTCCGACATGTCAACTTCAAAAATTATGTTTTTAAGTATTATTCTGCTTTTTATCGTATTTGAGGCACTCTATATTGTGAAAGGGCAAAATCAACTAGCGAACAATAACTCCGTCCGGCAAGTGGCAGGCGTGAATACCTCAAAGTAGCCTTTAAGAAGCAAATTCCATTGATTAATCTGAGAAAATCCGTATAATTTAAAAGACGTTTTTTTGTTAACTATGCAAAGGATAAAGAAGGAAGTTGGACTGCTTCTGTTAAGAGCATCAATTCTCAAGGACTTATTTGGGTTCCTTTTTACTCATAAGTTGTGGTGGGCAACCCCCCTGATATTGCTCTCGATTATTCTTATTATCTTTTTCCTTTTTGGGCAGACAACAGGAGTTGGACCGTTCATTTACCCCTTCTTTTAATGAAAAACGCATGGCAGAGCTGGATGAGGATATCCAAAAAGGTAGTAGGCGTGCAGGCCACGGTTGTTTTTGGCATTATATTTCTTATCATAATTACCCCTCTCTCGTTTTTCCTAAAACTTGTAAATAGAAATGTATTCTTGGGAAGCGGTTATACAAAAAGACAAAATTCGTATTGGAGTAAAATGCCGAAAAAGGCATACGACTTGAATTCTGCCCGCAAACAATAATTGCATGTATATATTAGGCATCTCATGTTATTTTCATGATAGTGCTGCGGTTCTTATCCTTGACGGGGAGGTTGTTGCCGCTGCTCAAGAGGAACGGTTTACGAGAATTAAACATGATTTTTCTTTTCCGGAAAAATCAATCCGGTTTTGTCTTAAAAAAGCGGGGATTTCGGAACAAGACCTTTCGTATGTAGTGTTTTACGAAAAACCGTTTCTTAAATTTGAAAGAATTTTTCTTAACGCTCTTGAATACGCACCGTTGTCGCTCAAATTTTACACCGAGTCGATGAAGAAATGGTTTTTTGAGCATACCTGGATAAAAACTCATATCGTCTCTTCTCTCAGAATCAGTCCTAATAAGGTCCTTTTCTCAGAGCATCACCTTTCTCACGCCGCAAGCGCCTATTATGTTTCTCCATATGAAAAAGCCGCGGTTTTGACGCTTGATGGAGTGGGAGAGTGGACTACTGCTGCGTGGGGTATTGGGAATGGTTCGGATATTGCACTTAAAGAAGAAATACGGTTTCCCCATTCATTAGGTCTACTTTACAGTGTGTTTACGTACTTTTGTGGTTATGAAGTGAATGATGGGGAATACAAACTGATGGGTCTTGCTCCCTACGGAAAACCTATCTATGAAGAAAAGATACGAAAACTTTTAAAATTGAGAGATGATGGAAGTTTCCAAATAGATACTTCATATTTTTCTTACCCATATTCTCTTGGCGGGGTGTACACCAAAAAATTTGAAGAATTATTCGGAAAACCGAATAAAACGCCTGATGAAATTGTTCCATACTACGCGGATATTGCAGCGAGCATTCAAAAAGTTCTTGAGGATATGGTTATTGATATCGCAAAATATGTCAGGAAAAAAAGCGGGTGCTCATATTTGTGTTTTGCAGGAGGAGTAGCATTCAATAGCGTTGCAAATTACAAAGTTCTTTTGAAAGCCGGTTTCAAAGACGTGTATATCCAGCCGGCTGCGGGGGATGCAGGAGGTGCTTTGGGAGCCGCAATGTGGGCATATTATACGGTTCTCAAAAATAAAAAAAGACATGTTATGAATAACGTATATTTGGGGGATGAAGAAAGTGAGGAAGAAATTATTCAGACACTGAAAAAATTGAATGCACGATATAAAAAAGTGAGTGATGAGAAATTGGTTGATCAAATTTCCAGCAAATTGGCAAAGAAAAAAGTAATAGGGTGGGTGCAGGGAAGGTTTGAATGGGGTCCACGGTCTTTAGGCAACAGAAGCATACTGGCAGACCCCAGAAGTTTTGAAATGAAAGGGATTGTTAATAGCAAGATTAAGTTTAGGGAAGCTTTCAGGCCTTTTGCACCGTCTCTGTCTATTGAGAAAGCGACAAAATATTTCGATACAAAAAAAGAGCAAAGTTACCCGTTCCGCTTCATGCTGTATGTTGCACCGGTAAAAAAAGATAAGCAAAAAGAATTGGGAGCAGTGACTCATGAGGATGGCACTGCGCGACCTCAGTTTGTTGACAAAAAAATTCACCCTCTTTATCATCAACTTATTTCCGGGTTCGGCAAAAAAACGGACACACCGGTTCTTCTCAATACGTCATTCAATCTGAGAGGGGAGCCCATTGTTAATACGACTGAGGAAGCATATGCAACTTTTATAAAAAGCGGTATAGACACGCTGGTTGTTAAGAATTTTGTCATCGAAAAAAAGAAATAACAAGATTAGTTGGTTTTTGAGTAGACTACTGTCCGTTCACTGTACATTTTTTTATTTTTGTCCCATACACCTCCGCACGTTATAAGATTCAGTCTTTGTTCTTGTATTGTTTTGTCAAAAATTATATTAAGAGGAATACTTTCGACAGGATATGTTTCTACTTTCTCAACAAAAAAAGTAAGTGTGTTTCCGCTCTCTGTTCTTATTTCAATAACATCGCCTTTCGTAAGTTTTCCGATATTTGCAAAAACTGCGGGCAAACCTGTTGGTGTATCCACGTGTCCGTCAATTACCGCGTTTCCCATTTCTCCGGGTTTTGGGCCCAGACTATACCATGCAGTATGCATATAGTCTTTCGGAACATCCATATCCCCTTTTTCATCAATGGTCACGGCTTCAATTTGCGCATCAACTCCCCATTTAGGAATCTTTATTTCAATTGGGGGTGATACTTGCGGTGTCGGAGTAGGCGCACTTATTGGAAGAGGGGTAATTCTTGAAATGCTTAATCCCTTTAACGGATTTCGTAAACCGGGAATAATAAGATAGGCAAGCAGCATCCCCAAGATTAATGCGGCAATTACGATTACCCCTCTTTTCATGTTTTAAGTTTAGTATCCAAAACCGGTATTTGGTGCGCCCGGCGTTGCATTTGTGTTACCCGTATTATTTTGAGTAGCACTGTTTGTTGGGCTTGGGCTTGGGGTGGTTGTGCTCGTTTGAGCCATCACGATATTTGCTGTGACAGCAAATGCCACAGCTAAAGCGATAAGCGACATAAGAAAAGTTTTTATCATACACTCACCTCCTTTCATAAGGTATAAGGGTAGGGGAAGAATTTGTGTTTTGGGGTAGAGTGAAATAATAATTTTGTAAGCATTCAAGAGTCTTGTTGCCTGCTTCCGTCGCATCCTTGAACATTGAGGCTTGTTAAGCTACAATTGAAGCTATGTTAAAACCGGTTAGTCAGCGAATTTCATTTTCCGAAATGGAAGATGAGATAACAAAGTACTGGAAAGAGAACGGTATTTTTGAAAAGTCCGTATCAAGCCGTGCAGAAGACAGAAAATGGACTTTTTTGGACGGTCCTCCTTTCGTCACTGGCAAACCGCATTACGGTTCTCTTTTGTCTTCTTTGCCAAAAGACCTTTTTGGAAGATATTGGACGATGAAAGGCTACCGAGTGCGCCGCGTATGGGGATGGGATGGACACGGCCTTCCTATCGAGAACAAAGTTGAGGGAAAACTTCACATAAAAAGGAAAAGAGACATAGAAGAAAAGGTTGGAGTGCGGAAATTTATTGAGGAATGTAAGGCGTATGTAGACGAGGTTTCGAGCGAATGGGAATGGTATATCGACAAGATAGGGAGATGGGTTGACTTCAAAAATGCATATAAGACGTGGGATATCTCGTACATGGAATCGGTCATGTGGGTATTCCACAATTTGTATGAAGGAGGGCATGTCTATAAAGGTCTTCGGGTTTCTTTGTATTGCCCGCATTGCTCGACTCCGATTTCAAATTTTGAGGTGGCAATGGACGCAGATAATTACAAGGAGATTAAGGATGCCGCGACAACCTACAAATACCAACTGGAAGGGGAGGAAAACACATATATTCTTGCCTGGTCGACGACTCCCTGGAACAAAATTGTCACTCCCGCCTTAGCCATTAACCCGACCTTTACCTACGTCAAGGTGAAGCAGGGAGATGAGTATTATATTCTTGCCAAAACAACGGTAAAAATGTTGAAAAATGAACCTCCTTATGAGGTTGTCGAGGAGATTCCCGGAAATGCGCTTGTGGGCAAAAAATTTGTTCCTCACTATGATTACTATAGGAAGGATGTTAAGGAAAGTGAAAAGGTGTTCGAAATTATTGGGGGTGATTTTGTCACTGCTGATGAAGGAACCGGAGTTGTGACTATAGCCGTATATGGCGAAGAGGACCTTCATGCAATGCAGGAGAACAATATCCACATTGAAGCACATGTTGATGAGGAGGGGACGATGGAGTGGATCGATGGTAATTTAGGATCGCGGGTGACGATGAAGTATCCGAGTGTCTACCTGATGGGTCGGAAAGCGCATGGGGAGGTACTCTCCATCGCGTT
>JAYRRJ010000085.1:0-2680 GCA_041910135.1 Candidatus Levyibacteriota bacterium | reverse complement strand
GTTCGCGAAGCAAGCTTTCGCCGACTGCAATACCCGGATGAATCCGAAACAGCGTGTAACGGTTTTCTTGATTTATTATGGTACCGCCCTTTGTTGTAACTGCGCTCGTAAAACCCGCCTTTTTCACCAATTCAGCAAGCTTGTCGTTAAATCCACCGTAAGGGTATGCAAAAGAAACGATATTCATCTCAAATATTTTCTCCAGCTCCTCACGGCTTTTTTCAATTTCAAACCGAGCCTCTTCAAGAGAAAGTGATGGTAAATTTTTGTGATGGACGGTGTGCGCACCGATCTCAACCAAACCGCTTTGCGCTACTTCTTTCACTTGTTCTGTCGTCATGTAATTTGGTGTATCCAAAAATCCCGAAATTACGTATTCGGTTACGGCAATATTGTATTTTTTAAGAAGAGGAAATACATCCGTATAAAAATCTTGATATCCGTCATCGAAAGTTAAAATTACTGGCCTCTGCGGAAGCTGTTTTTTTCCATCCAAGTATTGACCGAGTTCTGAGGCTGTTATGAAATTGTATCCTGCTTCCTTCAATGTTTTTAATTGCATCTCAAAAATCGGGGGAATTATATCCAATGACCTTCGTGTCGAATCTTTAGGGTCTTTAACAAATTCGACATAATGATAAACAAGAATCGGAACGTGAATATTTGAGGTTGGAAGAACCGGTTGAACATCAAGCACTCTTGATTGCATCACCCGCTTTGTCGGCGCCTCACCAACTTGCGCTATCCCTTTTTTTGCCCCCAACATCACGCCAAAAGCAAAGGAGAATACTACCAGAAGAACAAACAAAAAAATCGCAAGTCTTGATACCCTCTTGTTTTTAGTTTTTCTTGTTATTTTTTTCTTTTTCCGCATAAAATGCACCTCAAAAACTTTTCTCTATTGTACTGAAAAAATTAATAAAAACAATTCAGAGGATAACGCTTTCGTTCTCGCTAAGTCCGCTACTCAATATATACACATCGGCGTTGTATTCGTCGGTTCCGACCAATTCTGCCTCTCCACGAAGTATTGCTTCGTAGGACTTGCAGTGTAAGCACCCATTCCCCATCTTGCATGAATATTTTTCAAGCGTACGTGCCAATTTAATTTTTCGGGCAACATCGAGTATTTTTTTGTTCGCATCTTCAGTATTTGGCAGCTCACATTGGGTCAATTCATCATTTCTCTCAAGATACCAATAGGACGCCCGTTCAACTTTTCTTGTTTGGCAATTACTGACAAGAAGCAAATATATCGGCAACTGCAATGAGTCACCGTCTTCGTCATTTTTCCCCGTTTTAAAATCGATTATATGAATCCCATCGGTTACCGGTAAATATTCGAGCCAATCGATTTTCCCGCAAAGAATAATATTCTCCACCTCCGAAAGCCAATAATTAGGAAGGTCCATTTTGATTTTGACAGCTTGTCTGGCAATAGGGCCCGGGTTATCGGTAACACGCTTGAGCATTTCTTCCCCCCGGACTTTATAGCGCTGCTCCGCTTCATCATTCAAAAATCCTCCCCTTTTTCCTGAAACTTTTTTCCACGATTGCTCGAACTTGTTTATCAGTGGCTCTTTGAACCGTTCTGCGACCGGAAGGACCGAAAGGCTTTCAATAACTTCATGAACTGCCTGCCCTAATGCCAATGGAGGAGACATTAGCTTTATCTTGTGATTTGTCTTTGGATCTTTATACACATGCTTGAGAAAATAGGCGCGGGGACAATTCAGAAAGTCGCATATAGACGTGTGCGATACCCATACTGCCGAATATTTATCAGATACCATAGCGGACAACTACCTTTTGAGACACAAAAAGTTCACCCATTGTATACCATTTGAAATCTTCAATGCAAATAGGCTCACTTGAGCGTAACTCTATGAGTCGATATATACACTTCTTGCTCTAATTTGCAATATTTTGGTTGCAAATTGAGCGTAGAAGATGTTATACGCGACTGCTTTTTTGTAAAGGGGTATAATAAGAATATGAAAATAAATGATGTCGTCTTTACCAATCATGCAATTGAACGCATGAAACAACGGGGAATTCCCGGAGACCTTGTCTGGCAGGCCGTCAGAACTCCGGACAGAACTGCTCCCGGCAAAGAGAAATACACGACCGAATTTACCAAGCATCATAACAGACACGTAATAACGGCAGTTGGCAAAAAAAATGATATCGGAGAATGGGTGGTACTTTCCGCGTGGATTGACCCACCACTTGCAGGAACTGTGGATTTTCGAAAAAAAGAAAAATACCATAAAAAGATGGCGAAGATGCGGGAATTAGATAAAAAAATGGAAAAGGCATCTTTTTGGGGCAAACTTTGGCTCACCTTCAGAAAACAGACCGGAATGTAATGGACCACTCAAAAAAAAATACTTATCTGTTCTCAATTGACGCACTACGAGTTATCGCAATTCTTGCCGTAATAGCCATTCACATAACTACCAAAACGCTGGCAACTCTCCATCTTGATATAGCCGCTGCCCCATTTTCGCTTTTCATAAACCAAGCGGCCAGGTTCGCGGTGCCTCTGTTTTTTTTGATATCCGGCTTTGTTTTGGAACTTAATAATAAGAGCGGTCTTTCCTATATAACTTTTTTTAAGAAAAGAGCGTCCCGGATTGTAGTTCCCTATTTTTTTTGGACATGCATTTATTTTTTGTTT
>JAYRRJ010000084.1:0-13304 GCA_041910135.1 Candidatus Levyibacteriota bacterium | reverse complement strand
TTATCATAAAGTAAGCGCGAACATTTTAGAATTAGCTGGCAAACTCCAAATTAGTATATACTTTTTGAACGTCATCCATTTCCTCCAATTTTTCGATAAGGCTTACAACCTTTTCCTCAATTTCGGGGGAAACGGTCATGCGAGACATTGGACGAAATATTAAAGATGCCTCTTCAACGGTCAATCCGTTTTGTTCCAGTCCGTTTTTAGCAATCTGCAGATTTGAAGACTCGGTATACAGATACATCACTTCGTCATCATCCTCAATGTCTGAAACGCTATTCTCAAGTGCAATATTCATAATATCATCGGCACTTTTTCCGTTTTTTGGAACTATTATTTCACCGGTCTTTTCGAACAAATAACTTACCGCTCCCTGCCCCGCCATCGTCCCACCGTTTTTCTCGATGACATTTTTTACCTCGGCAACCGTCCGCTGTTTTTTATCTGTCACGGCTTCAACTAACAATCCAACTCCACCCTGTGCAAATCCCTCATACATCACTTCATCAAGTTCAACTCCTCCCGGTCCCCCGGCGCCCTTCTGAATTGCACGTTCAATGCCTTCTTTCGGCATATTTGCTCCTTTAGCCTTGTCTATAGCAAGCCTTAAAGAAGCATTAAAATTGGGGTCGGTATTTCCTCCCCCATGCTTTACAGCAATTGTGATGGCATTTGCCAGTTTCGTAAAAAGCTGACCCCTCTTTGCGTCATTTGCTCCTTTTTGACGCTTAATTGTCGCCCATTTACTGTGTCCACTCATAATAAAAATAGCTAAACGCCTTAATTTGAACAGGTTTTATTATATGTTGTATCGAACCCAAAGGCAAGAAATGAATACAACTCTTCTTGACATTTTTTTTCAATTTCTCTACAATGGGACAATCAATTTTCCTCATGTCACACCTCAAAGACCAAGCAATTAAGTTAGCCCTCGAAAGCAATTGGGATGATGCGATAAACATCAACAAAGAGATATTGACTGAAAATCCTCATGACCTGGATACATTAAAACGACTGGCTTACGCTTATATGCAAGCCGGGAGACTTGTTGATGCGAAAGAGATTTATACCCAAATTATCGAGCTTGATAAAACCAACCCTATCGCAACAAAGAATTTAAAAAAACTTCTTGCGCTCTCCCAGCAAAAAAATGGTGTCACTTCCCCCTCTCATTTAAATCATATGGACAATGTGTTCATTCAGGAGGCCGGCAAGACAAAAACGGTTGAACTTACAAATGTAGCCGACAAAAGAACACTGATGAGTCTGCAGCATGGTGACGATATTCACCTCATTATTAAGCGCTCAAAAATATTTGCGCTTACGCAAGACAAGACATTTATAGGGATGCTTCCCGATAATGTCGGTATCCGGCTTATTGGATTTATGAAAGGTGGAAACGAGTATCAAGCATGCGTTAAAGGAGTGGATGACAAGAATGTAACGGTATTTATCAAAGAGACAAAACGGGCAAAAAAATACTCAAACCAGTCCTCTTTTTCCTAAAAGCGTTAGTCTTTAATAAAAAGCACCTTTTCTTTCATAAGCTCTTTTTTTGCAACTTCGATTTCCTTTGGCTTTCTTAGCTCTTTTTTGAGAGAAAGAAGCGCCATCAAAAAGGAAACAACAAATATGACAGCCAAAGCAATTATGAACATTTTTCTATTATACCCTTAGGGAGAAAGCATTGCATCCAGGTCTTCCCCAAGAAAAAGTGTGACGTCGGCAGCTTGTGATTTTTTCATTTTTATGATGGGAAAGCGGGAAAGCGTTTGAATGGAATTTATGAAATTATCCGGACTTCCCGGATACGCTATGTACGAATTGTCTGACTCGGTACTTGTCTTAACGGAGATGACATTGTACCCTCTTTTTGCCAGTATTATTGCTAGCAAGCTTCCAAGCCCGTTAATGTTTGTGCCGTTATCGATTTCCAATGTTAGCGGTGTGTTTGCTATTTGAGAATCAACCAGCTTATCGTCAACTTTTTCCTTCATTTCACTCTGATCGAACAAGTTTACGCGAACTTCAATTCTGTTGTCTTTGGCGGATGAATTGATTGCTCCTGCAATTTTTATGATGTCGTATCTATTCAAATTCTTGTAAACTATCCTATCCCCTCCCCCTATAAGACGTACCTGATTTTTTGAGTTGGCAAAACCGGAGAGATTGACGGGAGGATTACTATCGACAAGCATTGAGTCTATAGGCAGTCCTAAGGCAAATGAGGCCTCTATTGGCTTTTTGCCTTTAACGAATTGCCGAATATCACCAAGCGCTAAAAACACTGCCGATTTATCACTTTTATTTACAGATATAAACTTGGAATCCTTTGAAACGATAAGTACAGAAAATGAATTATTGCGAAAAGAACTGGTGACTATCTCTTCACCTATCTTAAAAATTATGGATCCCACAACCAAGGCGAGAAAAACAATTGCAAATATTTTCAAGTAAAAGAAACTTATGATTTTTTCCTGAAACATATCAGTGAATGAAATGGAATTTACGAAGCTTACGAAGTAATTCCAATGTATTTTTATCAGAAAATCCAAGAAGCTCAAGCACTTTTTTCCCGATACGCAATCCTGCCTCAAATTCAGGAATCACTATTGTGTTGACTCCAAGATTTACCAATTCGTATTTATCCTCATCCTTGTGTGAGCGGCAGAGAACTATCAACTTGGGGTTAATCTCCAGGGCCGATTTTATAATAACTTTTTGAGAAAAACTGTCGGGAAGCCCAACCACCAAAACCCTTGCATTTTTTATGCCGGCCCCTTTTAAAACCTCAGTATCCGTCGGATCTCCATACAACGCGTTCTTCATGCCTTTTGTGAGCGTCTCAACGCTATTTCTATCAATATCCACAACAACATATGGAATGTTTGCCATCTCAAGAAGATTTCTTACTTCCCTACCTACCCTTCCATGCCCAAGAATAATGACATGGTTTTCTATTTTTTCATACTGGCTACGCATGTAATAATGAGAGTCTCCCATGAAATTTTTTACAAAATGAGTATTCTTGTATTTTTCGAAAATAAATTTTGCTGTATAAGTCACTATAGGGATACATATCAAAGAAGTGATAAATATTGAAAGCAAATTCTCGTAATGTTGTATTGAGATAAAATGAGAGACAAATGCAATTTGTGCAACAACAATTGCGAATTCTCCGATATTACTTAAATATGAGGAAATAAAGATATTGGCGCTGGGGAGAAACTTGAAGAGGCGTAATATAGAAAACATCACCCCAAATTTGATAAAAAGTATCAATACCGTCGTTATCAAGATTAAAGGCAGTGTTTGAAGTAATACTGCACCATTTACCAACATTCCGATCATGACAAAAAATAGTACTAAAAGTATGTCGCGGAGCGGTCTGATGGAGGCTAATGGGGCAAGATTTTTACCCTCCTCCGAAATAATTACTCCTGCAAAAAATGCAGCTATCGATTGTGGAAGTCCCGCGTAATTTAAGATTCCAATAGAAAGTACCGCCGTAAAGATGGTTGCAAGAATTGTCAACTCCTGTTGCGGATAACGGAATAAAAGTTTAAAAAGGCGTGAGAGAAACACTCTACTTACAATAAGCATGAGCAGGAATGCGAGGAGCGGCTTTATCCCTGCCACAAGGAAATTAACGATAGAATTTGGAAATATGAAGTGCGTATTAAAAATAAGCGGAATCAAAAATATAACCGGTACAATAAAAAGATCCTGAATAAGAAGCACAATAAAGACGTTGTTTCCGGGGAAATTATTTATCATTCCTTTCTCCTCAAGTATTTTTAAAATGACTGCTGTGGATGAGAAAGAAAATAATATCGAAAAAAGGACTGCAACAGGGAGTGGAAAATGAGATAGAAGAAGAACTGGAAAAATAAGCACTGAGGTTAAGACAACTTACAACACACCTATTCCGATAATTTTTCTGTTCACTCTGCGCAATGATTGAAGAGATACTTCGAATCCTAACGTAAAAAGTAAAAGAGAGATACCGATTTGAGATAACTCAAAAAGGCTTTGATATGAAGGAATGAAATTGCGCCCCACTACTCCAAAGATTATTCCGCTTATTAAGTACCCCACAACGGGGGGCAATTTAACGCTTCTTGCAACAAACCCGCCGATGAAGGCCGCGACAACCAAAAGCACGATTTCGTTGATAAATGAAGGGTGCATGTGACTGTTTTAGTTTAGGCGAGCGTATCCAAAAAAGCAACCAATTCGGAAGGTAGCGGCGCTTCAAATGTCAATGGCTTGTCGGTCACAGGATGCGAAAACGTTATTTTTGACGCATGAAGAAAATGCCTCGCAAGAAGCTTTCTGTCTCGCACGATATTTTTTCGCCCGGCATACAAATTGTCGGCAAATATTGGGTGCCCCACGTACTGCATATGAACCCGTATCTGATGAGTTCTGCCTGTCTGAGGAAAGACGGCGACAAGACTTAGCACCTCGTTTCTTTTCATATCTTTTATTGCCATATATTTCATGACTTTAAACTTTGTATACGACTCTCTTCCTTGTGGTATTACACCAAACCTCATTCTGTTCCAAGGAAGACGGCCTATCGGCACATTGACTTCACCTTCGGGGACGAGTTTCCCATGAACCAGTGCAATATATTCTTTCTTAACCTTCTTCTCTTTAAATTGCTTCTGAAGAGCGACGAAACAATCTTCTTTGAGAGCGACTATCAACGCACCGCTCGTTTCCTTATCGAGTCTGTGGACAATTCCTCCCCTACTCTCAAACTCACTCGTACTGTCAGGAACTCCTTTCAACGTAAAATTCTCCTGTATAAAGTCTTGGACTGTATATTCATCTTTTGCAGTATCAGCCTTGTTAACAATCATACCACTTGGCTTATTAAGGACAAGAAAACCCTCTTCCTTGTGAATTATTGCCGGGATATTTTTTTTCATTATTTTTTATTGAATGTATCTTTTTGAACAAGAAAGAGAAAAAATGAGGAAAAAATAGTAGCTAGCACAAGAAGTGTGTTAAACCAAAAATAATTAACCGCAAATACTCCATGCATTGCAAGTGAAAAAGCAAGACTCACAAGAGAATAGGTAATTATGGTAAGAAACGTAATGAATCCGTCTTTTGTCGAAAATTTATTGTGAATTTTTATGAACCATCCATAAAAAAATAAAAGTACAATAAGCGAAACTAACTTTATGGGAAGCAAAATCCCATGATTGCTGTTAAGGATGATATCTAAAAGAATAATGGGCGAAAATGAAATGAAATAAATGTCGAGTATCCGAAGCTTGTTCTTTTTTTTTCTGAATAAAAAAAGCACCGCAAGAATAGCCCCACCCACTCCTGCGTACGGCAGTACACCCCAATATTTCGTCAAATACAAAAACCTGAGAGGGTTAAGCAACATGAGATTTCCTGCATAAAACGCAAAAAAAACACGGGAAACAAAAAAGAATACAAAGAGTGTCAAAAATGCATTATCAAAAACTTGTCGAAGAGATATGCTTTGCCGTAGCAATACAAAGTCATGCCTGGACACTGCATACAAGATGAAAAGTGAAATAAAAACTGCGATAAGATAGAACAAAATTATCATACGATACGGTTTTTAAGAAGAAAAACCTTTGCAAACGCCACAACAAACAGAATAAGACCTATTCCCAACAAAACAAACCGCACTCCCAAAACGTCAGCAAAAACGCCGGCAAGGATTATCGGTACGAATGCCAGAACTCCAACTGCCAAATACAACAGCCCATAAATCTTGGATAACGATTTGTGACTTACATTTGCTTGAAGAATTGTCTGAGCCGGAATGAATATCAGCGCATTCGCGGTTCCGGCAAGAAAAGTTGTGGCAAGTGACGCATACACCACATTGACAATTTTTTGCAAATCAATAACCGCAAAAAGGAATAGAACAAGACTCGACAGTAAAATGCCAACACTGATGAGTCGCTCTTCGCTACTTCGCGTGAATTTACTTCCAATAATAAATGACGCAACCAGCATCCCCATTGCAGCGGGTGCGAATATTACTAAAGAAATATCTTCCGCCAAAAGATGAAGGGTTTTTTGCGCATAGTCGGGAACAATCGTTGCGAGAACAAGGATGATAACTTGCGAAAGAGCAAGGAAAATGAGAGAGCTTGCCACACTCTTCTTTTCCCGCAACACTTTAATAACAAGCCTGAATTCTTTCCAGACAAGATGATACAACTGCAGTGTATTTTCAAGAAATGTATCTTTTGTCCTTAACTTCCTGACAGATGGGGAAACGTCAGGCATCAATTGCACGCAAAAATACGCGATGCCAAAAAGCGCCGCCATAAAAATAAATACCCCGGAATTCCCGAAAAGTCGCATTGCCGGACCTGCTGCGACATAACCAATAAGAATCGAGCCAAAGAGACAAACGCCAAAAATAGCGTTTGCCGAGAGCAATTGGTCTCGTTTTACCAAGTGGGGAATAATGGGAGCCTCTGCAGGAATGTAAAATTGAGTAACAGTCGAAATCGTTAACTCAAAAATATAGATAAACGCAAGACTATCTTTCAGAAAAAAGAAAAGAATAAGAACGAGTGCTCGTGTGATGTTTCCAAAGAGAAGAATTTTTCTTTTGTTTTTTGCATCGGCTATAATCCCACCAAGAAAACTGAAAAAAACTTGCGGTAAAAGCATCGCCATAAGGAGAATTGAAACGGCAAAATTCGAATGGGTGATATTGTAAGTGAGAACGATAAGAACAATATTTAACATGTTAACTGCTATTTG
This sequence comes from Candidatus Levyibacteriota bacterium, assembly GCA_041910135.1. GTDB lineage: Bacteria > Patescibacteriota > Microgenomatia > Levybacterales > GWA1-39-11 > JAUSNA01. The sequence continues at coordinate 6,527 of JAYRRJ010000084.1, read as the reverse complement.
AGAAAAAATAACGGAGAGGGCGAAGACGAGAAATTGGGGACGCAGTAAAAGAGACAGGAGATTGTTAGATGACTTTTTGGACATACCAGGCTTTTTACTCCTAAAAAGAAGGTTTCAATCTTATTCTACACCTTGGAAATTCTTAGGCTCTTTTAGTATAACTGCCGTCTCGTGTATCGACAACAACACTGTCTCCGGCGTCGATGAAAAGGGGCACACGAACTTTCATTCCGTTTTCCAGAGTTGCATCTTTATATACATTCGATGCACTGTTTCCTTTAACTCCCGGAGCAGTATCGGATACCTTCAATGTTACTTTTGGCGGAAGCTGCAGTGATAGCGCTTTTCCATCATTCATCTGAACAATTGCATTCTCCCCATCAATAAGAAATTCATGCCCTGCAAGGCTTGCTAGCGGCACCTCTACCTGCTCGTAACTTCTCGGGTCCATGAAGTAGGCAGTCGTTGCGTCTTTGTAGAGAAACTGCAGCTGCCTGCTCTCAAGGAATATATCTTTTACGTTTGCGCCGTTAATGTATGACTTCTCAAGTATTCCTCCACTTGTTAGATTGCGGACCTTCACTTTAATATTGGCCGAACCTCTGCCCATTTTTATATGTTCATACGAGATGACCTGGAGGATTTGGCCATCCTCTTCATAAGCAATTCCTGATTTTAAATCTGTGACTCCAATCATATTACTAAACCAAGTAACAATTTTACCGTTCTTAACTCAAAATTACAAGGGCCGGTGGGATTATGTACGTTTCTTTGTAAGGAAAAATTTTGCATCTTTCCTGTTTTTTTCGAGAAATGAAACGTTTGAACGTATCTTTTCGATTGTTTGTGCGATTGTTCTTTCTATCCCATGCGTTTTGTTTTTCACAAAGAATTTTTCGACTTCTTGAGCTTTTTGTCTTGTTTTAAATTTTGAAAACGGCAAGATAAACCGTGAGAACAAGTGACCTCCTGCAAATTTATCCTCAACATCTTTCCAATTTTCTTTTATATAATGCCACGCAACCTCAATACCCGCAGGGTTGGAAGACATTAAAGAAATTATTTTGAACGCATCTTGTACCCTCACATCGTGAGAAAAAGCAATGGCAAGTGCCTTTTCCAAAATCGCCTCATCCTTAAATGAGCTCATTGCCCGAAGAGCTCTGTCCTTCTCCTCTTCATGACTACTTGTGAGGTAAATAGTTTCAAAAATAGCATATTCCTTCTTTCCTCCGTTTTCGGCTATAAGTGCATATACAAGCGAGCGGATATCCGAATGAATTTTCTTTCCCTTCAAATGTACGGAAAACAAACCCTTTGCCCTCTTTAGTGTTTCCTTATCACCAAATGTCCCCAGCGCATAAAGGACTGAGGCACGAAGCAGTGAAACCTCATGCGCTTCCTTCTTTTTTTTCTCCCATCCCACATTTTGCGTAATTTTCCAAAGTATGTCCCTTGCGAATGCGGCAAACGAGTTCTGCATTTCTTCTCCATGAATAAGACTCTTTAACTCAAGAAGATGAGTGACTATTTCAGCCCAAACGATATAACTTTTTTCGTTTTGGTAGGCGGTTAAAAACTCCAACGCCGAGCTTAGGGGGAGCTGTCCGGCTTCAACCAACGCGAAAGCGTCTCTTATGAGAGCAAATCTTCCTTCTTCTCCCAACCGGTCGTCATTGGACCTTACCGGCTCTTCAAGAGCAAGAAGATTTTCTTTATCATACTTCACCCTTAAAAAACTTGTATCATGTGCATTTCCTTTTACCCAATTTGCCTTCTTTGTTCCCGCTACCACCATATTTTTTTTCGTGATAAGTACTTTTGCCGGCTGCTTCCAATCATCGGTGATTAGGCTAAAAGGAATAAGCCATAGCTCGTTTTTTTTATCACTCAGATGGGGACTTGAATAAAACCGCTCTTGCGAAAGCGTAACCTCTTCCCCGTTTCTTTCGACAGAAACTAACGGATACCCCGGCTTTGAGGTCCAATTTTTCATAATTTTTGCAACCGGTTGTTTTGAAACCTTTTCCAGAGCTTTCCATAGGTCAACTGTCTCGGCATTCGCATATTTGTGTGTTTTAAGGTACAAAGAAAGCCCCTTCTGAAAATTCTTCTCACCGATATATGCCTGAAGCATCCGAATAACCGATGCTCCCTTTGAATATGATACTGCATCAAATATTTCACTTATTTCACCCGGATGGTGGACAGGCACTTCAATGGCATGTGTGCTATACAGTCCGTCAAGCGTCAATGCTTTTGCTTGTTCTGTAAAGACGAATTGGGTCCACACGTGCCATTCGGGAAATAGCTTGTCAACAGCCAAATACTCCATAAAAGAGGCAAATCCTTCATTGAGCCATAGATGGGTCCACCACTTCATTGTGACCAAATTCCCGAACCATTGGTGGGCCAATTCATGAGCGATGATAAGTGCTACCCATTGTTTTGTATGAAGCGATGAGTTTTCTTCATCTACAAGAAGCGCTGTTTCCCTGTACGTCACTGCGCCCCAATTTTCCATAGCACCATTCGCAAAATCAGGAATTGCAATAAGATCCATCGTAGGCAGAGGGTATGCTATGCCGAAGTATTCGTGATAAAAACTCATAAGCCTACTTGCAACATCTAATGCAAATTTTGCCTGCTTCTTTTTACCCGGAGTCACATATACTCTCACTTTTACTTTTTCCGGAGTTATTGTTTCTATGTATTCAAAATGGCCGATGATAAATGCCAGCAAATAACTCGACATTTTTGGGGACTTCTCGAATTTGACCACTTTATATCCACCCTCATGCTCGACAACCTCCTCTTCTAAAGTATTCGAAATCACCGTCCTATCAGATGGGACTTTCAGACTTACTTCAAACGTTGCTTTTTGAGACGGCTCATCAAAGCAAGGAAACGCACGTCGTGCGTCGGTCGACTCGAATTGCGTCACCCCCATGTGGTACTCGCGCCCCTTATGCGTGTAACGGCTCCGGTAAAACCCACGCATCTTGTTGTTGAGGATTCCGGCAAATACAATTTTTAGCTTCCCTACTCCCGGATGTATTGATTTTCCAAAATGAAAAGTAACTGTCTCTGCTTCTTTGTCGTACGAAACTTTTGACGCCTCAACCGAATTTTTATTTACGAAATAAACAGATGTCACTTCGATTTCCGCACTATGGAGCGTTATTTTTGTCGTGGGCTTTGTTATTTTTACATCAATTGTCTCTTCTCCTTGAAATACGAAATTCTCCAAGTCAGGTGCAAGAAAAATTGTATAGTGCGTGGGGGTTATGTGCTGGGGAAGTAAAACGTTTTTCTTTGTTGCCATTATATTTATTGCCAGTGCGGCCGTAGGAGTATATAATATCTGAAGTCATAATTCAAACAAAAATGAGGTGAATTATGTTAACTATCGACTATTAACTATTAGTTCGGGCGAGTGCTGGAATGGTATACAGGTTAGTCTCAAAAACTAATGAGGATTTTCCCTCATGAGGGTTCGACTCCCTCCTCGCCCACATGAAAGCGTCCCTCAACGACCATATATCAAATACATCGAAAGTGCTTTCAAAAATGCCCGATAATGGCGGCTGGACTATCCACAACAGGCTTGCTGAACTTATGGAAGAGGTCGGAGAATTGGCAAATGCTATCCAAACAGACGAAGGATTTAAAAGCAAAAAAAGAAAAAAGTCAGATTTGGTCGATTCAGTTTGTGATGTATTATTTGAGGTATTCGGAATCGCGGCTCATTATAAAGTCGATTTGGACAAAGAATATCCCAAGGTTTTAAAACAAATCAATGAAAGACGAAAGTCAGGCGAATTTGATAAAGAATAGTCTATTTGTAAAACCCCCTATCCTCTTTTCGTAAAAGAACAGCTACCTGACGCATCATATAGGTGTTTAACGCTGAATCGTCATCAAAAACAAATTTTCCATTTTCAAGTTTTCCAACTCCACTTTCCCAAATATCGTACATATCAAAGGGCTGGCCAACTACAACCTTGGCCAATTTACTTATTGGACCCATATCAATACCGAGTTGATGACTTACCCTATCTTTCAAAATTTCCAATTTTGGTCTTACGTGCGCATTTGAAGTTCGAGGCTCCAGTATTCTATTTGTATCTACCATCCCCACAGGAACAAATACGAGTTCACGTCCATACCTCTGCGCGTTTGACATGACCCATTCGAACAAATTGTCAGTAACCTCGATCATCCCGCTTCTTTTTCCATTTACTTTAACGGCACCTTCGGTTGTTGCTTCCGGAAAGAAAATAAATCCCGCATCTTCTTTGAGTGTCAACGACAAATGACGCAAATTGTGGAATGTGTCTCGCGCCGCAACTTCCGCTTTTTCCTCGGAATCTTTTTTCAGTTTTTCCAAATCTTTTTCCCTCGCGACAGGAATCATATGAATAGCATCATTGGCAAGAATGGGGGCCATACTCTTTCCAAATGCAACTATTTTTGGGTCTTGCCCTTCATTAACCAAAGAATGAGCAACCGCAACATATAAGTTTTCAGGGCGAGCAGAAAGATGAGTAATCACTTCTCTAAATCCGCCGATATTTAAATGCTGATTGTGGTTAGAAAAAAATACAGGATAAGCGCCTGCCTCAATTCTCCGGCTTACTTCATCTAGAAAGTTAAAGGGATCAACCAATTCCTGCATTTGCTGACCATAGTTAACCCTCTCCCCAAATTTGACGACAGCAGGATTAGAAATATCATAGACTTCGCCCAGTCCTCTTGCCGATCTTCTCTCTGACATAGTTGGTAATTATACAATATCCCTATTGAAACAAAGCCTAAAAAATGTTTATATAGAAAAACTTGATGAGTTTTTTAAAACAGATCAACTTCAAGCGTTACTTCTTATATCTCATTCGCTGGCAACTCTCGACCCCAATTCTTGCACCTATTGTCGCAATATTTAAGCATTCCTCCTCCATTTTTGGCACCCAAGCCGATTGGATTGCAGCAACAATTGCCAACCTCATCGGAGGACTCATATTCTTTTGGGTCGACAGTTTTATATTCACGTCAAAGATTTTGGCTGCACAATGGGAGGTAAAAGACAATGTCAGATGTGCAGACTGCGGAAAATTGTGCCGAGGATACCGGCTTGTCAGAACCGCTGATTATGATAGAACACACGACCGCTATCCTGAATTTCGGTGCGAAGAACATTCAAAGAAAAAAGTAACAAAGCTTCGAAGAAAAGGAGTAAATATTTAGTGGACCTGAGGAGATTCGCTCCGACGAAGTCGGTTGCTCAAGCAACAGCCCTACCTCTTCAGAGTGGACCTAGCCAGAATCGAACTGGCGTCTTAGCAATGCGAATGCTATGTTCTACCACTGAACCATAGGCCCATTATCATATGCCTTGGCTCTGTGGCAAGATTCTCTTACCACTGAACCATAGGCCCGAGTTTTCTTATTTTAAACTACCTTAATGAAGATTTAAACTAAACTTTCGTGGTGTGCTCGACGTTATAAAAGCGGATGCGGTCACCTCGGAAAAGAAGCTCCTTCTCCCCTACCGGTCCGTTCCTGTGCTTTGCAACAAGAACATTTACAATTCTTTGGGAAGTAAATTCCTCTTCTGCAGAGTATAAAAACATGACAACGTCCGCGTCCTGCTCTATAGCCCCCGATTCACGAAGGTCGGCAAGCTGCGGTTTCCCCCCACCCCGCTGCTCAACCGCACGGGACAACTGAGAAACACCGATAACGGGAATTTTTAGCTCTCTTGCCATGTTTTTGAGCGACTGCGAAATGTACGAAACCTCCTGAACACGGTTCTCAAATTTTTTACCCGGATTTGCCAGCTGCAAATAATCGACTATCAACAGCTTCAAATTGTGCTCGGACTGAAGTCTTCTGGCCTTTGTGCGCATCTCAGGAACGGACAGCCCGGGGGTGTCATCGATAAAAATCGGAGCTTCGGCAAGTTGCCCCATCGCAACTGACAATTTGTCATAATCATCCTCGGCAAGCCGTCCGGTCTTTAATTTCCATGCATCGATATCACTTTGAGACACCAACAGACGGTCGACAAGCTCCTCTTTACTCATCTCAAGTGAAAAAACACCAACGGGAAGCTTATTAACAATACCCACATGCTGGGCTATGTTGATAGTAAAGGCGGTCTTTCCCTGTCCCGGCCGGGCAGCAAGAATTATCAAATTTGAAGCCTGAAGGCCGGAGAGAAGGTTGTCAAGGTCGGTAAATCCTGTCTCAACCCCCCGAAGTCCTGCCCCGGTTCGCTGCAGCTCCTCAAGTCTGTCGAAGCTCTCTGCCAACGTTTCCTTGATGTGGATAAACCCTTGTTTTACGTGCTCTTGCGAAACCTTAAAAATCTGCTGTTCGGAGTTGGAGAGAATTTCATTTGCCTCTTTTTCATCGGTAAATGCATTTTCGGTAATCTCCGAGCTTATTTGGATAAGACTTCTTCTGACATATTTCTCGCGGATAATACCGGCATAATATTCACTGTTTGCTGCAGTTGGAACGACATT
>JAYRRJ010000083.1:0-2634 GCA_041910135.1 Candidatus Levyibacteriota bacterium | reverse complement strand
GAATGTACTGACGGCGAGGTTCAACTTCATCGCCCATAAAGAGGGTAAATGTCTCACTTGCTGCTTCTGCATCTTCAACTTTAACCTGCAATAAACGTCTATTTTCAGGATTCATGGTTGTTTCCCATAATTGTTCCGGATTCATTTCTCCAAGACCTTTATACCGTTGTATTGAGTAATTTTTGCCGTTCTCTTTTACAAGAGTATCTTTTTCGTCATCGGAATATACATAATGTTCCTCTTTTCCGTGAGACAATTTGTATAACGGCGGCTTTGCTACATATAAAAATCCGTTTTCTATAATGGATTTTAAATGTCTGTAGAAGAATGTGAGAAGCAGGGTTTCGATATGTTCTCCGTCGACATCCGCATCGGTCATGATGATAATCCGGTGATACCGAAGCTTTTCAAGGTTCACCGTCTCGCCGATTCCCATACCAAGGGCAATAATCATGTCTTTTAACGATTCAAATTCAACGATTTTATCAAGCCGTGCCCTTTCTGTATTAAGAATCTTCCCTCCCAAAGGCAAAATGGCTTGGAATTTTCTATCTCTTCCTTGTTTTGCACTGCCTCCTGCAGAGTCCCCTTCAACTATGTAGAGCTCTGAAACTTCCGGATTTTTCTCTTGACAGTCGGCAAGCTTTCCCGGAAGAGAGCCCCCCTCAAAAGCACCTTTTCTCAAAATCGCATCCTTAGCTGCTCTAGCGGCAAGACGTGCTCTTACTGCTAACTGGCCTTTTGCGATAACCTGCTTACCGTCCTGCGGATTTTCTTCAAAGAACGTATCCAAGCCCTCTTTTACGACAGCATATACAATAGGTTGGACCTCGGAATTTCCCAGTTTTCCTTTCGTCTGACCTTCAAATTGAATGTTGTTCTGCTCCATCCGGATAGAAACGACTGCTGTGAGTCCTTCCTTTGTATCTTCACCGGTAATAGGCTCGTCATTTTCCTTTGCCATGCCTGATTTTTTTGCATAGTCATTGATAGCCCGTGTTAGCGCGGTCCTAAACCCTGCAACGTGAGTTCCACCGTTGACGGTATTTATAACGTTCACAAAGCTTTCAACATTTTCTGCTATCCCATCGTTATATTGGAGTGCAACCTCCACAAAAACTTCGTTCACTTCCTTTGAGAAATAGAACGGTTGATGCAGCGTTATCTTGTTTTCGTTCATCTTTTTAACAAGCGACAAGATTCCCCCTTCGTAATAAAGGTGTGTTTCCTTTATCTTCTCGTCCCGAAGGTCATAAAGATGAAAGTAAATTTTACTGACAAGAAATGCACGTTCCCGCATGAGACGCAATACCGTTGCTCTCTCAAACTCTACCGTTTGGAATATGCTGTTGTCGGGGTAAAAAGTCGAGGTTGTTCCCGATTTCAATTTGAGAACCCGCTTATCGGGAAAGTAGTCGTTGAGATAGGATTGGGCAAGCGTTAATTCTTCCAATTTTGTCGTCGGATTTCCGGTCTTATACTCTTGACGGTAGAGCTTTCCATTCCTACGCACCTCTACCCACATTCGGGTGGATAGTGCGTTTACAACAGACGCACCTACTCCATGTAGACCGCCCGATACTTTATATGCGCCACCGCCGAATTTCCCTCCGGCGTGGAGCTTTGTCATGACCATCTCAAGTCCGGATTTTTTATAGCCGGGAACCTCATCAACCGGGATTCCTCGTCCATCATCAACAACAGTTGCCGACCCGTCTTTGTTAAGCGTCACCCACACATTTTTTGCAAAGCTTGCCAAAGATTCGTCTACGGCATTGTCAATAATTTCTCTTAGTGATTCGTGAAGACCGATAACGTCGGTTGAGCCGATATACATTGCAGGACGCTTTCTGACCGGCTCTAAGCCCTCAAGGACCTGGATATTTTGCGCTGTATATTCTGTGTTGTTAGCCATTGTGAATTAACAAAAAACTATTGTATAGAAACGGGCTGGATGTTGCAAGTTGGAAGTTTTAATAATTTCAAATGAATGTAAAAAGTATATCCTATTTGGTAAATTATATCAAAAATGAGGCAAAAAAGCCATTATTGAATCTGGGATACCAGGGAGTAAATAGGGGTGATAACGGAGATGATAAGGAATGCAACTGTCACACCGAGGATGATGATGAGAATCGGCTCGATTGCGGTTGTAAGGGTTTTAACTTTAATATCCAAATCCCTTTCAAAATACTCCGAAACTTTAAGCAAACTTTCATCAATTTTTCCGGTACTCTCCCCTACTTTTACCATCTGAATCATAAGCGGTGGGAAAATATCCTGATTCTGAAGGGCAACCGAGAGCCCTGCGCCCTTTTCAACCAAGGAGCTTGTGCCTTTAAGAGCGTTATGATAATTGATGTTTCCGGACACTTCACCCGCGATGTTAAGTGCTCCTATAAGTGAGCCTCCCGAATTGACGAGCAAAGATACCGTCCTTGATACTTCACTCAGGATAGAGAGCCTGGTAATGTCTCCAAATACAGGAGCTTTTAATTTTGCCTTATCGATAAGGCGCATTCCCATTGGCGTTTTTGAGAAGCGTTGGTATCCAAAAAAACCTCCTATTATAAAAATAACACTAAAGGGAAGGAGTGTTGTCGTGAGTTTTGAGCCGGCAAGGACAATTTGGGT
>JAYRRJ010000082.1:0-8383 GCA_041910135.1 Candidatus Levyibacteriota bacterium | reverse complement strand
TTACCTTTTTCTTCTGTTTTTTACTAATTAATATATCGCAGTCACTGAAAATCCGTCTTGGATTTCTGTCTTCCAACCAAAGATGTAACGGCAATCCTTTAAGAAAGACATAATCTATTGCTTCCGAATTCAACAACCGCGCAACCTTTTTTATTTCCTTAAGATATATACTTGATTGAAACAAATACATGTCTTCAATGTTAAATTTTCTACCTTCGCGCTTAAAAGCATACACAACCCCAAGAATCCTATTTTTTTCTATCTTACCATCAGAGATGGGATTGTTGTCTCCTTTCGCAATGATACAATTACCCTTTTTATATACCACTCTATGAGTTACTAACTTGCTCTTGTTGGTGAAACAGACTATATCATTGACTTTAATGTCGTCGAATTTAACTTTCTCCAAATATACTACATCCCCCTCTTGCAAGACCGGCCACATGGAATTTCCGAAGGCCATAATTTTTCTTGCTTTTTTAATCTCTCCAAGGTTTGGCATACAAAATTATGCTATATTGCAAGTTTCATGAAGGAACTAACACGACACACCTTTTTTAATGAAGGTAAAATAATTACCATCACTGGGCAATTTTTAAGACATACGGCATTATTTGCGCTATTTGAGGCTGCTTAAAACCTAATTTTTTGTTTGAAAGCAGCACCCCCGGCACTTCTGTCGGGTCAAAAAGATGATCACCGCTCCACTTATATGTACGCTTTTTTATAACATCCGGAGTTGTTGCTCCAATTGCGCTATCCCATGACGACCGAATTCCTTTGTAAAAACCGAGCACAAGATCAGGCGCATAATTATCATCTTGAGATACACCCATCTCCTCTCTTGTGTAAACATGCTTCATTATTTTGCTCCCTGTTTCGGGATTTGTCTCTTCCATAAGCTTATCGATAAGCTCTTTTTGAAGAGATAAGACTTCTTCCTTGTCCACGATTCCTTGTTCTTCGCGGCCGGTGATATTAAAAAACACGCTGTTATATCCTGCCGCATACGCCCTGGTTTTGCTCCAGTCTACAGTATTATACAGGGGGCCGCTGCCGCTTTCCCCCTCTTTTAATACCAAATACCCCTTTTTCATAAGAAAGGTATTTACATTCATCTCGTAATCAAAAGAGTAAAACCCATGGTCTGAAAGAATAATTAAGGTGGTATCTTTATCGATTTTCTTCACTGTCTGCCCCACTATCTCATCCATCTTCTCGTAATACTGATTAATGGTGTCGTGGTACTGGCTCGTTGGATCGTTTAAGAAACGCCAAAACATGTGAGAAATCGTGTCAGGCATACCAAAATAAGCAAATAAGATGCCGTTGTTGTATGAATTAAGCTTCGAGTAATATATCTTCTTTCTTTCGGCAAGGATCGAGTCAGCCTGTTTAAGAAAAGCTTTTTCATCAAATACATTTTCCTCTAAAGCCCAGGTGTCATGCGGAAGGCCTAACGTTGAATAAGGCCCGATGTTTTTTGAAAGTTTTGCCGAAAATCCTTTAGGAGCAGAAATCGGTCTTAGTGGTGTTTCAGGGTCAAAATTGATAGGAGACATATATAGCTCAAAGTCGGGAGTAATGCTTTTCAGATAAAACTTCGCTATCCCTTTTGCTTTTGTAAAAAAGTCGATACCAAATTCTAAACGGGTCCAATCGGAAAACTCCCCTTTAACAATTTTGAAAGTTTGCTTTTGAACGGTAATTTCAACAGAAGAATCATTAATAACTTTAATGGTAAGCGGAACTGTTGCAATTTTTGTACCATTACCGCCATTATATTTGGGTCCCTCGATATTTGCATCTATTGTCTTTTTATTTGAAACGGATATTACTTTTCCCCTCCACGTATAATCATTGGTCGGATAGTTTCTCGTTGTAAAAAGCGTAAATGTCCCTTGAGTGCCAAGAACATCAGGGACACCCATTCCGGCAATCATCTCGCCTGTTAGTGATTTTGGTGGTTCAAAAGTGTCTGGCAAGAATAAAACGGTAACGGGAATTTTGTTTGCGGTTGTCTTTTCCCAAAAAGGGGTGGTGTGAAGTGTTGTCGTGTTTTTGTCGTTACCTGAAAAAACCAAATTCAAACCGTAATTTGCAGGGTCACGCTCAATAAAGTCATACACACCGTGCCTTGAAGGATTTTCCCCCGTTATAAAACTTGCCCACGCAACAGGAGACTGAGGTGGAACAACCGTTGCAAGAGGAGAGAAATAGCCCTTGTCTTTGAGTTTTTTTAAATTTTGGAAACGCCCATTCTCCCACCCCTTCTGTAAAACTTTAGGATCCATCCCATCAAAACCCAAGATGATAACTTTTTTTGTTTGCTTCACGCCCAACAGAGACATACCCCCAATTATACCAGCCAGTATTACAAGCAAAAGGAGCACAGTTACAATAATCTTTTTTTTAAAAAAGGGAAATATTTTATTTCTTAAATAGAATAAACTCGAACCCAAAGCTCCCAGTATAACAGCAAGAAAAATTGGAATATTTGAACCCAATACGTATCCTGACCCAGGGTCTATATAATTTAAAATCAATTGTGGATTAGAAAGAAGGGTTGCCGTGTACTGTAATTGCACCTCGCTTGCTGCTATTTGACAAAGGGCGCACATAGACCTACATTATATACTACAAAAAACCATGACTCTTCAGGACAAAATTGCCAAGACCAAGAAAATTTTAAAACAAGCTGAGAAAAAATATGGATTTAACGATATTGCAATTGCATGGAAAGGCGGCAAAGATACAACAACTTTAATGCATATAATTCTTACGATGCATAACGGCATTATCCCTTATAAGGTCATGTTCAATGATACGACAATTGAATTTCCTCAAATGTATAAATTCATCGAAAAAGTCGCCCATCAGTGGAACTTGAACCTACTTATCGAGCGGCATTCAGACAAGGACCTTTCAAACTATAAAAATGCCCGCGGAATAGCCTTGAAAGAAGAGATATCGCGAATCGCAAAAATCAACTCTCTCAATAGGGCTTTGGGGAAATACAAATTAAAGGGCTATATGCTCGGAATACGCCGAGACGAAAATCCGGCCAGGAAAAATGAAAAATACTTCTCTCCTCGTCCAAACCACATAAGAATTCACCCATTACTCGATTTTACCGAGGAAGACGTGTGGACATATATCCGTCTTTTCAACGTCCCTTACTCACCTCTTTATGACCAGGGCTACCGTTCGATTGGGGAAAAACCTTTTACAAAAAAATCGTCCGGGAATGAGCGTTCGGGGCGTGAACAAAATAAAGAAAAAATGATGGAAAAATTGCGGCAAATGGGATATTGGTAGATTATTTAATGAGTTTTTCCGCTTTTAAAAACTTTACAATCTCCCCTACACAAGCCTTGACGCTTTGATGTGTTGTATCAAGCACAATTTCAGGAAAAAGTGGCTTTTCATATGGGTCATCAATTCCTGTAACATTCTTAATCAAACCCAGCTCCGCCTTTTTATACAGTCCTTTCGTATCCCTATTTTTGCATACGGAAATCGGAGTTGAAACGTAGGTTTCTGCAAACGTCCCAACATTGGAGATAATTTCCCTCACTTCGTCCCGTACCTTTCTGTAAGGCGCAATCGCCGCAATAATTACTACTCCCTGATGTTTTACAATCTCGCCTGCCACAAAACCAATGCGTCGGATGTTCTCGTCTCTGTCTTCCCTGGAAAACCCAAGTCCTTTTGTGAGATGTTTTCTAATTATGTCCCCGTCAAGAAGTGTAACAGGCTTGTTATACCTATCCATAAGCATTAAGGAGAGACTTTTGGCGATTGTTGATTTGCCTGCACCCGAAAGACCGGTCAGAAAGACACAAAAACCCTTTTGCTTTTTGACTCTTCTCTTAAGGATTTTTATAACAGGCGGAAAAGAAAACCATTGGGGTACTTTATCGTCTTCCCTTAACATCCTTCGAAATTGCGTACCAGAGATCCGCTTTATTGTTTTTGCATCTTTGTTTTTAGCTGAAACCTCAACATACTGCTTGTTCTTTTCATCGTATGCCATCTCGTTAAATTCAATAATTCTTATTCCAATCTCTTGCGCGTATTTTTGCGCAAGTTTTTGCGCATCGAACGGTTCATAGAAGAGGTTACCATGGCTGTCTGTTCCCGGGTCGGCATGCGACCGCCCGACAATAAAATGAGTACATCCGTAGTTTTTGCGAACAATTGCGTGCAGGACAGCTTCCCGTGGCCCTGCCATACGCATTGCCAGCGGCAATAGACTCAGAGTAGAAAAATCCTTAGCGTATTTTCTTTGAATTATTTTGTAGCATTTAACTCTTGTTATATAATCGATGTCCCCATCTTTCGTCTCTCCCACTGAAGGGTGGATGAGAACTTGCGCATTTTCTTTTTCAGCAGCTTTCTTTATCATCCAGAAATGAGCTTGGTGGATTGGATTTCTTGTTTGAAATCCGATTATTTTTTCCCAACCCTTTTTTTTAAAGTATTTCTTTAACTGCCTTGGAGTTTTTCTTAAATTTTTGTAATCATAATGCTCAATAGTGCCCAATTTTTCAACTTTTCCGCCGACATAGTACTCATTTGTCCTCTCAAACAAATACTTCACCCCAAAGTGGTCCATCGAATCCGTTCCGTATACCTGACGGGCCTCCTTTTTCCTATCGGGCTTGTATATGGATTCAACAAGAAGCGTTGCAACCGGCTTCTCGGACAGATCGCAAAGCAAAACTTTTTGTCCTACTTTAAAACCCTCTATCCCTTCCACATCCAGGACTATAGGAATTGGCCACAGAACGCCGTTTGAAAGCCGCATTCTGCTTACGACTGACAGATAGTCATCTTTATTAAGAAACCCTGTTAATGGGGCAAATCCGCCGCTTAAAATCAATTCCAAATCACAAAGCTGACGATTGGTCAAAAAAATCTTGGGGTACGTTATGTAATCATGTGTCATATGTATTGGATAATAACATAACTCAAATAATTGCCGTAATGATCTTTATTGGCAGAAACAACTATGTATCGCAAGAAGGTCGATATTCTAGTACTATTTATCTATGGAAAAAAAGATGCGTCAAATTACTTTAATTTCCTTTCTTTGCCTTTGCATCATTTATATTGCCACTTATTTCCTCTTTATCAAGCCTTACGGCAAAAATCTTAGTATCTTTAATACGATTCCGATACTCGATTTGCCAAATATTAGCCAAGGGTATACTCTTATTACCCCCTACAGCAGAATTCTTACCGAAACCAATGAGAAAGGATATGTGTATCTGGCAGATCTTTTAGGTAAAAGTGTTAAGACGTGGTCAACGACCCAACAAGCCCTTTATTCCAAACTCACGAAAAATGGCAATCTCTTTGTAATTATGGAATCTCCTACTTATTCCCAGCTTTTTCCCCCGGGAGGAAACACCGGCACCCTTCAAGTACTCGACTGGAACTCAAAAGTAGTCTGGGAATACAAAAATGAGGCTTTACACCACGATGTAGAACTGTTACCGAATGGAAATATTGCCGCAATATTATGGGAGAAAACTCCTGCAAAAATTGCCTCGCAAATTCAGGGGGGAGCGCCAGGAAGCATGCTGCCGACAAAAGTAATCTGGTCGGATAATATTATTGAACTTGACAGAAATAAGAATGTAGTATGGTCCTGGCATTCTTATGAGCATTTGGACCCTCAAAAGGATACCCTAGGACCTCTTATGCCACAGTTTGCGTGGACTTATACGAACGGAATTTCGTATACAGAAAAAAATCCCATCGATGGAACGCCAGCCTACCTTTTAAGCATGCGATCGATAAGTACAGTCATTATTGTGAGAAGAAGCGACGGGAATATTATTTGGAGGTCTCCAAAAAATATGCTGAGCCTACAGCACGACCCCACTTTTTTAACAAACGGTAACATTTTAGTATTTGACAATGGATATGACAGAATCCCTGACCCTTACCCTGTACTTGGTTCAAGAGCGGTTGAGATTAACCCGCTGACCAATAAAATTGTGTGGCAATTTGACGGAGGAAAGGGTGTTACAAATAGGATTCAATTCTTTTCTTCAGTAGTAGGCGGAGCTCAAAGACTCCCAAATGGTAATACTCTTATCACAGATGGACCGAAGGGTCACATATTTGAAGTGACCAATGATGGCCGCGTTGTGTGGGATCTCCTCAGCCCGTTTGACACGCGCCCAACAGGACCTTTTCCGAATAAATTTATCTTTAAGACAAGAAGATATACTTCCTCCGATATACCGGTTTTAAAGAAACTTTCTCCTCCCGTGAATGGATTTAAATTCCGGCTTTTCAAGCTTTTGAGGACACTATATCCGAATTAATAACTTTCTCCCGCATTTGTGACGAACACGTCGTGCGGATGTGATTCTTGAAGTGAAGCCTGTGTAATTTGATAAAAACGTGCCTTTTTATGAAGCTCTTCGATTGTTCTTGCTCCCACATAATACATTCCCGATTTTATACCACCGACAGCCTGTTCCATAACATGCTGCACTGTCCCTTTAACCGGAACCATTGCCTCTACCCCCTCTGCAACAAGCACTCGCTCTTTGTAATAACTTTTTCCGTGAAATTCCGCTCCGGATTTAATTTTTGCACCTAATTTCATCGCGGCAACGCTTCCCATTCCCCGGTACTCTTTGAATAAATAAGTGGTGTTGTGATTGAGAATGCTCTTAAAACGGGCGGGAACTTCGTTCTTTGTAAGCCTTACCATTTTCCCGGGAGACTCTTCACATGCGGCAAAAAATGAACCCATCATGCACGCCGATGCCCCCAAAGCAAGTGCTTTTACCATATCCCCCGAGTATCTCAGTCCGCCATCGGCAATTACCGGTATACCGGAATGCTTTGCTGCCCTTACTGCCTCTGAAACCGCTGTTGCCTGGGGAACACCCATACCTGATACTATCCGAGTCGTACAGATTGCCCCCGGTCCCATTCCGACCCGAATGCAGTCTGCCCCAGCTTTTATCATAGCCTTTGCCCCTTCATAGGTTGCAATATTTCCGCTCATCACCGAAAGGTGGGGGTATGTATTTTTAAGATATGAAATTGCCTCAATAATGCCATTCGTATAGCCGTGCGCAGTATCGGTTACGACTAAATCGACGCCTGCCTTGACCAACGCATCTGTTCTATTTATCAAATCCCCGTTTCCGGCAATAGCCGCTCCCACAATAAGCTTTGCCTTTTTTACTTTTGCTACCTCTGCTGCTTGTTTTTCTATCGAAAGATTGCGATGCACTATTCCAATCCCTCCCATTTTCGCAAGCGCAATCGCCAAGCGCGACTCGGTAACTGTATCCATTGGAGAAGAAATAAAAGGTACCGCAAGAGAAATTTTTTTCGTTAAAAACGTTTTAAGACTTATATCCGAACGGGTGAAATCTGAGAAGCCGGGGATAAGTAAAATGTCGTCAAAAGTGTACGCTTTCGGGAACTTATCGCTTTCCATAATTCATAGTAAGGAATTAGAAAAGGCTTGTCAAGAATGAATTTTGTCAAAAAATTGAAGCTAAAAAAGGCTATCTTTTGTAATGTTTCAAAATCGTTTGCATCACGCCTCGAAGAGCAAGAACGTCCTTCTCATTCTCTGAATAACTAAAACAAAAATCCGAAAATGACAGGTTTTTCCCATCAAAAAACCCACTCGTACGTCTCGCGTAGGTGGGTTTAATGATCGAATACAATAGTTTTTAGTTTTAAACAATGGTGTTTTGCCTTCAAGTCCCCCGGCCTTGACCTATTTTCCCCAAATTATGAGTATCGTAGGCGCTGGCGCGTTTCACTTCTCTGTTCGGAAAGGGAAGAGGTGGTTCCACACCGCTCCAAAGACCGAAAGGCTTGAAGACAAAACTTGGGATACAAGACCTAGTAAAAACTAGGCACTCACATGATTTAAAAGAACCTGTACTACTTCTCGACCTATTAGTACTACTTCGCTGAACACATTACTGTGCTTACACGTGTAGCCTATCAACCTCGTGGTCTTCAAGGGGTCTAAAAGAGATCTTATCTTAGGGTGGGCTTCCCACTTAGATGCTTTCAGCGGTTATCCCATGGGAATATAGCTACCCGACGTTGCCCATACTATGGTACAGCCGGCACACCAGGGATTCCCCCACCCCAGTCCTCTCGTACTAGGGGCGGCTCCCTTCAAATCTCAAACGGTTATCCTGGATAGAGACCGAGCTGTCTCACGACGCTCTTAACCCAGCTCGCGTACCCTTTTAACTGGCGAACAGCCAGACGCTTGGAAGCTTCTCCACCTCCGCGCTAGGATGAGCCGACATCGCTGTCTCAAATTTCGATGATTCGAAAAAATTAAATCCTCTGTTACCAGAGGGGCTGACTATACCTT
>JAYRRJ010000081.1:0-6960 GCA_041910135.1 Candidatus Levyibacteriota bacterium | reverse complement strand
CTTTTCTTATGCTTGAGACGATCGTGGCGCTTGTGCAGGCATTAGTTTTTTCTATGTTAACAATGGTATTTATGTCATTACTTGCTACAACGTCATCGGAAGGAGGTGGTCATTAGTATGCAGTTTGCACTTACTGGTGGAGCAATTATTGCAATCGGTGGAATTTTTCCGGCGCTTGCTATTGGAATAATTGGTTTTAAAGCTATGGAAGCAATTGGAAGAAATCCTGAAGCCGCAAGCAAAATACTTCCTCCAATGCTTTTGGGAATGGCGTTTGCTGAAGCTATTGCTATTTATTCGCTTATTTTGGCATTTATCAAATAAGACGAATGGACCATTCCATTCAAAACTATGGAAATCTTAAATCAATTTGGATTTGACATAAAATTATTTGTCGCACAAATAATTAATTTTTTGGTGATTGCGTACATATTTAAGAGGTTTTTATATAAACCGATTTTGACTACGCTACAAAACAGGACAAAGCTTATAAAAAAAGGGCTTAAGGATGCTGAAGATGCTGCGGCAGCTCTGGAGAATGCTCAGAATAAAAGCGATGAACTGATGGTGAAGGCTGGCAAAGAGGCAGAGCGCATTCTTGTCGAGGCAAAACAGCACGCGCAGGAAAGCAGGGAAAAGATAATGGAGGACACCAAGAAAGAGATAGAGAAAATGATGCTTCAGACAAAGGAACAAATTGAGCTTGAAAGAGCTCAATTTAAGACTGAAGCAAAAGATATGTCCCTTGAAATATCAAGACAAATACTTGAGACCGCTATTATTGGCCTATTTGATAAAAAGGAGCAACAGGAACTCATAAAGAAAGGGGCGCAGAAAATAAAATCTGCTTAAAAAGATATGATGACAAAGCAAAAAATCAAAAAGCTTGCACAACTGGCAGCCGAGGATGATACAATTCCTCAGGATATTGAGAAATATGTGTTAGAAGTGCTTAGCAAACAAGAACTGAAAGTTTTTTTGGGAAGCTATAAAAGTGCGCTTGATAAAAAAAGAGTGCATGCATCAACTTCAACAGAGATTACTAAGAGTGATTTCTTAAATATATTTCCGGAATTTAAGAACAAAGAACTGATGCTAACGATCGACGAAACGCTTGGAGGCGGAATTAAAATCAAACAAGACGACACTATCATCGACTTTACTTTTAAAAAGTATATAGATGAAACAATAGATAAACTTAAAAATTAAAAATGAAACAAGAAGAACTGATAAAACAAATCGAAAAAAAGCTGGCAACTGTTCATTTGAGTCCAAAAACCGAAAATATCGGAGTTGTTGACAGTGTTGGTGACGGCATCATACAAGCAACCGGTCTTTCAAAGGTGGGTTTTGGTGAGGAAGTTGTATTTGAGAACGGTGCCCTGGGACTCGCATTCAATCTGAACGAAGATTTTACCTCCATAATTCTTCTTTCCGACTCTCTTGAAATCCGTGAAGGACAGACCGTCAAAACAACGGGAAGAATTTTGGGCATCACAGGCAGTGACGAGCTAATTGGGCGAATTGTCGACCCACTTCTTGCCCCACTTGATGGGAAAAAACTTTCGCCAAAAGGGACTCTGTATCCTTTGGAAAAAATTGCCCCCGGCGTTGTTGAAAGACAATCGGTCGATACCCCCCTCAAAACGGGTATCAAAGCAATCGACAGCATGACTCCTATTGGACGTGGACAAAGAGAACTTATCATCGGTGACAGAAATACCGGAAAAACCGCCCTTGCAATTGACACCATTATAAACCAAAAGAAAAACGATCTGGGTCTAAAGCGGGTCATTTGTATTTATTGTGCAATTGGCCAGAAAAGGAGTAATATCGCCCGTATTATCGGCAAACTTACCGAAGAAGGGGCTATGGATTACACAATAGTTGTTGCAGCTTCTTCCTCGGATTCCGCAGCGCTGCAGTACCTGGCTCCTTTTGCCGCAACCGCAATCGGTGAATACTTTATGGATAAGGGAGAAGATGTGCTGGTAGTTTTTGATGACTTTTCAAAACATGCATGGGCGTACCGCCAAATCTCACTGCTTCTTAAAAGACCTGCCGGACGCGAAGCATATCCCGGAGACATCTTTTACCTACATTCCAGAATTCTTGAACGGGCATCTCGCATGAATGACGCATTGGGTGGAGGCTCACTCACTGCACTTCCCATCATTGAAACGCAGGCTGCAGACAGCTCTGCCTATATTCCAACGAACGTAATTTCTATTACAGACGGACAGATTTACCTTGAAAATGATCTGTTCAATTCAGGAATACGGCCGGCCATCAACACGGGACTGTCGGTTTCCCGCGTTGGAGGAGCAGCACAAACCAAAGTCATGAAGCAAATAGCAGGGCCATTGAGGCTTGAGAGCGCTCAATACCGGGAACTTGCAGCATTTGCGCAATTCGGAAGCGATCTTGACGAAGAGACTCTCAAGAGGATTGAAAGAGGAAAAAGAGTAACCGAAATCCTAAAACAACCACAATACAGACCAATGGCGGAATTTGAGGAGGTCATCAGTATTTATGCGGCAGCAACCGGACTATTGGATGATTTCCCTATCGAAAAAATTGCACAGTTTGAGGAAAAGGTTGTTGATTTTATTGCCGTCAAAGACAAAAAGCTTATCCAAAAACTTAAGTCTGGAGACAAGATGGACGATAAAACGACGAGCGAGCTTAAGTCGGCGATTGAAAATTTCAAAAAAACTATAAAATAACGCTTCACTGTAAAAAAACATGGCACAAAACCTACAATTACTAAAGCGGAGAATAAAAACTTCAAAAAATATCTCGCAAATTGCAAAGGCTCTGGAAATGATTGCGGCTGCAAAAATTAAGAAAGCACAAAATGCCACACAAAGCAACAAGCCTTACGCAGACGAAATTACAAACCTTACCCAAAAAATCATCGCAACCGGCAGCAAAAATGCGTTCTCCCACCCTTATCTTGAGAAACGGCTGGCTACCAAAGATCTTCTTATTGTTATTAGCCCGGACAGGGGTTTGTGCGGATCACTTAACACAAATGTATACAAAAAACTTATAGAAATAGACGACTCAAATACAAAAGTTGTAACCGTCGGCAAAAAAGCGGCGCTTTTTGCCTCAAAATTGAGCTTTGAGTTGCTTCTTACCTATCCTATGGGAAATGCTCTTCCCGATTACACGCTTGTGTATGAATTGAAAAACATTATTGATGAAGAAATTAAGAACGGAAGTATAGCAACTGTTTCAATATTGTATCCTGACTTTGTTTCTCTTTTTACCCAGACGCCAATTATCAAACAGCTTCTTCCGTTACAAATCGACGGTACGGTTGAGGCTTTGGAGGATGATACTTCACTTCTCGAGCCCGGAAGAAACAACATACTTGAAGAGCTTCTCCCCTACTATCTCGAAGTGCAACTTTATAACGCGCTTTTAGTATCTTTCACGTCTCAACAGGCGGCTCAAATGGTGGCAATGCAGAATGCAAAAAACAATGCTTCCGATATTGCCGAATACCTTACCCTTGTTTATAATAAGTCACGCCAAGAAAGAATCACCAACGAAATATTAGATTTGGCAAACAGTACTAAAATATGACAAATAAAGGGGTAATCATACGAGTCCAGGGCCCAATAGTAGACGTCCGTTTTGAAAAGGAAGTTCCTCAAATTTATGAGGCGCTGAAAATCGAACTTGGAAAAGACAAAACCCTCATCCTTGAGACAGAATTTGAGATGGGCAATAACGAAGTCAGGACCATTGCAATGGGTCCGACCGAAGGTTTGGCGCGGGGAACGGAAGTTATAGCAACCGGTGCCCCAATCTCGGTTCCCATAGGGGAAGAAACATTGGGCCGCATATTCAACGTACTTGGTCAACCAATTGACGAACTAAAACCTCTCACTTCACAAACAAAAACCGGACCCATCCATGTTGCAGCTCCTCCTCTTTCCGAACAAAGCACTAAGCCTGAGATGCTCGAAACAGGAATCAAAGTTATTGACCTTATCTCCCCTTTTACAAAAGGAGGGAAAGTAGGAATTTTTGGAGGTGCCGGAGTCGGAAAAACAGTGGTCGTTAAGGAACTTATCCGGAATATTGCTATGGTCCACCACGGACATTCCGTCTTTGCGGGAGTCGGAGAAAGAACACGCGAAGGCACCGACCTTTGGCTTGAAATGAAAGAGGCCAATGTTTTGGACAAAACAGTCATGGTTTTTGGTCAAATGAATGAACCGCCGGGGAATAGGCTTCGCATTGGATTGACAGCTCTTACCATGGCCGAGTATTTCAGGGATCAAAAAAATGAAGATGTATTGCTTTTTATCGATAATGTATTCCGATTCGCACAGGCAGGAAGCGAAGTGTCTGCGCTTCTTGGCCGGACACCATCAGCAGTCGGATACCAACCTAACTTGGCGGCAGATATTGGAAGCCTTCAAGAAAGGATTACGTCAACAAAAAAGGGTTCCATTACGTCTGTTCAGGCAGTCTACGTGCCTGCGGACGATTATACCGACCCTGCACCCGCAACCATTTTCGGCCATTTGGATGCAACGGTCACTCTTGAGCGCTCAATAGCCGAGCAAGGGCTCTACCCTGCTGTTGACCCCCTCACCTCATCTTCAAGGCTTCTTGACCCAAATATTGTCGGCCGCGACCATTATGAAGTAGCTGCCGAAGTGAAAAGGGTATTGCAGCGCTACAAAGACCTTCAAGATATTATTGCAATTCTTGGAATCGACGAACTTTCAGATGAGGACAAATTAACGGTAACACGTGCCCGAAAAATACAAAGATTTTTGACGCAACCGATGTTTGTGGCTGAAATATTTACGGGACACCCCGGAAAATACGTCAAAATTGAAGACACGGTAAAAGGCTTCAAGGAACTCCTTGAAGGAAAATACGATAAACTTCCGGAAAGCGCTTTCTACATGATAGGAACAATTGACGAAGCAAAGGCTTCCAAATAATTATATGTTCTCACTTCAAATTCTCTCGCCCGAAGGACAGATTTTTTCGGATTCCGTTGATGAAGTGCAATTACCCACCCCAAATGGCGAAATTTCCGTACTTACACATCATATACCCATATTTTCAAAGCTGTCGGAAGGTACAATCACAGTCAAAAGAGGCGGGAAAAACACCGTTATCGCAATTCTTGGAGGATTTCTTAAAGTAAAGGAGAATGTCGTTATGGTATTATCCGACTATGCTATCAGGGCCGAATCCATCCAGTCGGCACGAGCTCTTGAGGCAAAAAAGTTAGCTGAGGAAATAATCAGAAACAAACAATCAACAGCAGAGCTTATCATGGCGGAAAAAAATCTTCAAAAATCTTTGCTTGAGCTTAAGGTGGCAGATAAAGTAAAACAACACTCCTAATATTATGCAGCGAAGACTCCGTTCGTCCCGTTTGGCAAGGACTAACGAAAAACAAAATAAGAAGCAGGCGCTTTTTTTTACGATTGGCATTATTGTGTTGATAGGTGTTCTTTTTCAATTCGGGCCGGGTCTTATTAATATTTTCGGCAATGCTATATATATGATACGGGGCGGGGACAAAAGCGACGGAAATCAGTTGGTAGGAAAAGAACTCCTCCAACCGCCTACTCTCAGCGGAATTCCTGATGCAACGCAAAGCGCACGGATTAATTTCAGTGGATATGCACCCGATAGGAATGGGACAGTTGAAGTATACGTAAACGATGAACTTGCCAAAGAAGTTGAAATTCAAGACAAGCTGGAATTTCCTGTCCAAAACATACCGCTTACGAAAGGAACAAATACGATAAAGGCTCGCTTTAATAAAGGAGATAAGTCAAGCGCTTTTACCCCCGATTTTCAAGTGAATTACCAGAGTGACAAGCCAAAACTTGAAGTGAGTTTTCCGGTTGATAATGCCACTCTCTCCAGGGCAGATAAAACAATCACCGTAACGGGACAGACAGATCCTGATAACACCGTGTCTATTAACTCATTCCGTGCAATTGTTGAAAATGATGGAAAATTCTCGTACCAACTCACTCTGAATGATGGCGAAAACCAAATAGCAATTGAGGCTCAGAATCCGGCAGGGCTTACCACTCAAAAACAGTTGAAAGTAACTTACAATCCATAGTTTCACACCGGAAAAATTTTCAGGTTTTTCCAAATATCCGCTTTCTCAGAGAAATTGTGACAAATATAAAAGTCAGTATAGGTGTATAAAACAATACGTTGAGAAAAAGGCTTGCAGCAAGAAAAGAAATAACAAGGCAATAAGGAATAATTCCTACCATTCTGCGCTCACTGTAAAGTTTTCTTAAAAGAAAAAAATAGCTTAAAGCAAAAAAAGCAAAGCCGAAAATTCCACTCGTTGCCAAAACAAAAAGAAAGCTATTGTCGGTTCCAGCATCGGCATTACTCAGGGATGCACCCGTCGGATTCCTGAATCCATGTCTTATCATGGTGTATCGATACGCGTTAAATCCGCTTCCTATAAGCGGGCTCTCGGTAAAAATTTGCCAAGCTTCTTTCACTGAAATGACCCTTTCTATCGACGATGCCGTTCTAAGAGGATTGAGTCCTTCAATTGACGTATCCGAGAGCGTTACAAGAAGTATAGAAAAAGCAGCCAAAGCAAGAAGTAGCACGCGTATTTTGCCCTTAAGGACTGCGATAGAAACAATACCCGCAAGAAGAGCAATAAGTGCCGTTCTTGAGTAAGTAAGGTAAAGTGCGATTACGGTAAAGAAGGAAAGGACAAGCTCCCTGTAGCTTTGTTTTATTCTCAAATATAATACCGGTGAAAAAATAAAAATAAAGAAAAGTGAATAGAATACTCCTGCATAATTTGGGTCAAGAAAGGACGAAAAAAGCCGGTAAAGGTGGTTGTCCCATCCGTAATAATACAGGTACTTTAAGTCGTTATATAAAAAGTATTGCAGATACCCCAACAGAAGGACTACAACCCCTATG
>JAYRRJ010000080.1:0-6954 GCA_041910135.1 Candidatus Levyibacteriota bacterium | reverse complement strand
TATTAAAAGGATGCCAATTGTTTTTAACAGTACAACGACTCTTTTCGGCAAACTTAATTTCAGGATAACAATCATAAGCGGAATTGTGATAAGAACCGCAATTGCTGTCGAGGAATAGAGTGTTGTTGCGACAACAATCGGAATTGTTTTGATGAATTCTCCGATAATGCCAGTTGCGATAAGAAGCGGCAAAAATGCCCAAGCGGTCGTTATTGTGGTACTCCAAATCGGAACAATAAGGTCGCGCCATACGAGAAGTCCGGTTTGTTCCGGCGTAAATTTATTTGTTCTGTAATAAGAGGTCATGCCCGTTACGACAACGATTGTGTCATCAACGAGAAGTCCTAATGCCAATAGCAATGAAAATAACGTCAAGAAATTTAAGGAGAGGCCGACTGCGTTGATGACGGTAAAAGTTACTAAGAAAGTAAGCGGGATAGTGAGTACTGCAATAAGTGCCTGCCTAATTCCCAAAAAAACTAAGAATGTGATAAAGACAAGAATGAGGGTGTCCCGAAAGCTATTGGTCAGATTTCCAAATTCTTCATCAATAAGCTTTGAGGTATCGGTGATTGTTAGGACTTCAATGGTCCCTTTGTAAGGGTCTATTGCCGTGTCGGTTATTTCCCTCATTCGCTTGACCGCGTTATCAATTGTTGCAGAACTATTTTTATACACATAAAAAGTGGCAACCATTGAGGGTTTGGTTTTATCATTTGCGATAAACGATTTTTGTAAATCGGGCTTTGCGCGTTCTGAAATCGTAGATACATCGGAAAGTTTTATTTGTGAATTTTGAATGGTCAGAACCGTATTCCGGAGTTCATTAACCGAAGAAACCGCAGGATTTATTCCAAGCGGGTACGAAAGTTCTTTGGTTGAAAGATTGCCTGCCGGGTATGAAGAAAGAAGGCTTAGTACTTTTTGAGAAAGTGTTGTCGGGCTAAGTTTGTAGCTAACAACTTTTTCCGGATCGACCAATATTTGAATCTCCTGTTGTTCAAGGCCAGATATCGTTACCCTGTCAATAATTGGGTCGTCTTCGAGTTTTTCTTTCAGAAAATTTGAGAACCGCAGGAGCGAGGCGGGATCTTTTCCCTTGACCGAAAAAATCCAGACCGGTTGGTCTTCAAAATCGAAACGCTTCACCGTCGGAGTCTTTGCATCTTCGGGAAGGTTATTCACAGAGTCAACAGCAGATTTCATATCGGCCTCTGCTTTTTCGGGCGATGTGGTGGAGCTGAATTGCGCAATAATTACGGAAACCGATTCGTTTGATACGGAGTTAAGCTCGGTCAGGCCTTTCACTCCTTTTACTGCGTCTTCAACAGGATTTGTCACCAAATCTTCCACATCTTTAGGGCTTGCCCCGGGAAGGACTGTCGAAACCGAGACGATAGGAAGTTTTACTTCAGGATTAAGTCTTCGTGGGAGCGCGATAAAACTGCTCACTCCTGCAACGACAATGATAATAACAAACAGTACGACGAGCCGGATGTTTGTCAAAAATTTCGCCTTGAATGAGTCTAATAGCTTTGGGTCGAACTTCAAACGGGCTAAATAGGAACCTTCTTTTTCCATAAGTGTGTTTTTGGGTGAGTTACTCTACGCTTTGTACCTTGTCCCCTTCAATAACGGTCCTTGAAAGAATAATTTGGTCTCCTTTTTGCAGTCCACCTTTCACTTCCGCGTATTGTCCCAGGATATCTCCGAGAACTATTTTTCTGGCTGTTGCCTTTCCATTCGTAACGACAAAAATATATGTGCCATTCGTGCCTTGATAAATTGCATCCAGGGGAATAAAGGGAACTGCGGTTGAAGTCGAAGCAACTCCTACCGGAAGTTCGACGGTTACGAACTCTTTATTGGAAAGGCTATTTTGAAATTCACTATTCAGTTCAAAAATTACGGCATATAATGCACCGTCCGTTGCTTCGGTTGAAATATAAGAAGGGGAGGCTTTTATACTTTTTCCACCAATTGTGATGGTTGCCATGTCAAAAACCGACATTTTTTGAGCAATTTCCCTCGTTACTTTCGCGATTACTTTTAAGGTTTGTTCTCCGTGAACAAGAGCAATCGGGGTGCCCGGGTTAACTGCGTCTCCTTCGTTCACATATATCCTTTCAATAACTCCGGCAAAAGGGGCCGCCGGATACATGGTTGCTTCCTGAATTTGTGCGAGACGCAATTGCAAAGAGCTTACTTCGAGAGAAAGTGAAAGTGCTTTTTCTTGAATATCAAGCTGTTTTTGAGTGATTTCACGAGCAAGATTTGATAAATTTGCCGGCGGATTGTCCGAAGAGGCTTGATACTCCGAGGTTCTAACAGAAGTAAGCAATTGATTAACTGCAGATTTATATTGCGAAATGATTTGTTTTGTCTGAAGTATTTGCGCGTCATTTGCTCCATTTTGGTTCGTATTAGTGATCGTATCCAAATTGCTTTGGAGACTTGAAACAATTTCCTGGTTGAGATTAAGAAGCGACTTTGTATCATCTATCGATTTTGAAGTGATATCGCGCAACTGGTCGGCGTTGGCGTCGGTTTTATCCGCCAATTCTCTTTGTTTTGCTATTAAGTCTTTTTGAGTATCGTAATTATCTTTGGTGTTCTGATACGTGACCGCTGCTACTTGGCGCTGAACACTTGCGGCATTCCCTCCTTGGTAATTAGTTGAAAGGTTGGCGAGTACCGTTCCTTTTGCGACTTCTTGTCCTTCACTGACATTTATGGACGAGACAATGCCGGGTGCCTGGGCGACAATTTTAACAATTCCACTTTTTTCAACCTGCGCTTGTACTTTAAGAGTGGGGGCTGAACCGATAGAATACGTAGCCACGTCCTTTGCAATCGCTTTTGGTTTTTCCTCAACCTTCGGCTTGCGGAGGATACTTCCGACGATGATAAGCAAGAAAATAAGCCCTAAAACCGCAAAGAACGCAGTCAGAGGGTTTTTGTCAATGAAAAGCACTCCGCGTTTGATGTGGTGTGTTAGTTTTTCTTTGTATTTTTTAATATCGCCAAACCGAAATAAGCGGAAGACCGGGGCAGATCTTTTTGAGCTTGGCAACCTTTTTTTTCCGGTTGCCATAGAGCTTCGAATTGTATCATTTTTATGCCTCTCACGCAAGAAAGCTATTCGTACCTGAGAGCATCAATGGGGGATAATTTTGCAGCACGCCGTGCCGGATATAATCCGAATACCAATCCGACAACCGTTGACACGCCAACCGCTATAAGTATCGCAGGGACACTGACAACAAAAGGGATATTTGCCACCCTTGATACACCAAATGCTCCCGCTATGCCAATAGCAATACCGATAATTCCCCCAATGAGGGTCATGACCACCGATTCCATAAGGAATTGGGTCATGATGTCTTTTTGTTTGGCGCCAATTGCTTTAAGTAATCCAATCTCTTTTGTCCGTTCGGTTACCGACACAAGCATGATGTTCATTACCCCAACACCACCGACAACGAGGGAAATTCCGGAGATAGCCGCAATCATAGTTGTTAAAAGACTTGTAATCGTGTTGACAGTAGAGAGGATATCTTGAGCGCTTGAGATTCTGAAATCATTTTCGTCTCCTTCTTTTAGGTTATGTTTATCCCGAAGTAAATTCTCAACATCATCCATAGTTTGGTTTATCGAGTTTTGGTCATGAACACTGACATCTATTTCCTGTAATTTTTCTTCGCCCACAATTTCGCTTGCGACTACATTGATAGGGATAAAGAGTGTGTTATTGAGAAATCCCCCCGCAAGAACACTTGAAGACGATACGACCCCAGTGACTCTGAATGTTTTGTTATTTATTTTGATTGTTTCGCCAATTGCATTTGAATTTTTCCCAAAAAAAGTTTCTGCTGCATCTTTCCCAAGAACGGCGATTTTTTCCGATGTAAGCTCCTGTTCGTCTGTTATGAAATCGCCGTCAACAATGTCGGGTCGAAGAATTTCCTGCGTTTCGTGAGTCGTTCCATAAATAAGCAAATCTTTTTCAACGCCATTTGCCGAAACCTTGACCGATGTCATTTCAAAAGGAGCGACGCTTTTAATATTTGTTAGAGAGGTATCATTTCTTATCGCGTCCAGGTCATCGAATGTGAGGGCTTTCGAGCCGGCAAAAGTGCTGACCTGACTTGTTCCGGGATTTATTTGAAAATAATCCGTACCAAATGATGAAAGCTCATTCGTAACAAATGCGACAGCTCCTTGCCCGATGGAATAGATAAGAATAACAGCGGTGATTCCGATGATAATTCCTAACATCGTTAAAGAAGTCCTTAGTTTGTTATTTCGCAGTGCTTGTACTGCGTTTTTTGCAATTTCCTTGTATTCCATATCAACGTTTCGTATCCGACAAAATCATCCCGTCTTTAATTCTCACGATTCTTTTTGCATGGTCGGCGATTTCCTGGTCGTGAGTAATCATGACAATAGTTCTTCCGCTTTTATTGAGGTTCTGGATGAAATCTATGATCTCGTGCGATGTTTTACTGTCCAAATTACCGGTTGGTTCATCAGCCAATATTATTGCAGGATTCATGACTAACGCGCGGGCGATAGCAACTCGTTGTATTTGTCCTCCGGAAATTTGATTTGATAGATTCGCCGCTTTTTCCGCAATGCCGACAAGTTCCAATGATTCAATTGCACGCTTTGTTCTTTCTTTTTGAGGGATTCCCCCGAACATCATCGGGCGTTCGACATTGTTAAGGACTGTGGTTCTGGGAAGAAGATTAAAACTCTGAAAAACAAATCCTATTTGGCGGTTCCGAATTTCCGCCAATTGATCTTCCGTATAGCTTGATATATCTTTACCTTGGAAAAGATATATGCCTGAGGTTGGGTTATCAAGAGCACCCATGATATGCATGAGAGTGGACTTCCCGCTGCCGGAAGGTCCCATAATGGCTACAAATTCTCCCTTTGAAACAGTTAATGTAACTCCTCTGAGTGCTTGATACTCCTCACCTGTTCCCAGAGGGTAATTTTTTGTGACGTTTTTAAATTCGATGATTGGTGCATGCGGTGGCATCTTTAACTCCCAAACAGACCGGGTCTTTTTATTTGTTCGTTTGAGAGCGATGTTATAACGGTTTGTCCCTCACTTAATCCTTTGAGAATTTGAGTACGGTCTTTTCCTCGTACTCCTATTTCAACGGGCACATATACGACTTCACCCTTTTTCTTTCCGGGTACTCTCACTGCTTTTCCTCCTTGGTATGGTTTCACGGTGGAATTGGTAACGCTAAGCACGCTTGATAATTTCTTAGTCGTTATCTCAACGTCAACGCTCATACCTGGTCTCAGATTTGCATCGGGGTCGAGGAATTTCAAATATACATTGTATGTAATAATGCCTTGTACTTTCGTGCCAATTGCATCAGCTCTTTCAACAATTCCCCTATATGTTTTGTTATTCACCGCATCAACATTAATTTTTGCACTTTGGCCGGGTCTTACTTTGGCGATATCGGTTTCACTTAATGGGACAACCACTTCATTCGTTGTTCCTTTTGTGATTGCAAGGACCGGAGTTTGTGGGGAAAGGGCAGAGTTGATACTAACGGCACTTCCGTTCGTCACAGAAAGATTTGAAACAGTTCCTTCCATCGGAGATTTTACTACCGCATTTTGTGTCGCTTGGTATGATAGCCAAGTGGAGGTTGCGGCAGCCTGTGCCTGTGCAATAGTTGTTTCTTGGTCTTTATATTTTTTTTCAGCGGCATGCCAATCATCTTCAGCGATGTGGAATTCAGCAGCGGTTCTGTTTGCAGTATTTGGAGAGTCATCTCCGTTCTCATATGTGCCGTTTGTAGCAAGGTCTAGATATCTCTTCCATTTTGTAAACATGTCTGAGCGGAGGACATCTTGGTTAGAATTTGCAGCATTAAGAGATGCCTTCGCTGCAAGATAATTCGCGTATGCTGTTTGTGCTTCTTGCTGTGTGGCACTACTTTCGACGCTAAGCAAATCCTGATCTTTTTCAACAACCGTTCCATTTGAAACCATAATGTTAGTGACTATGCCATTGGTTGGTGAATAAACATATGCGTTTCCACCGGAGGAGATATTTCCCGTTTCGCTAACCGTTTCTATGATGTCTGACTTTTCAACTTTCTGGGTAGTGTAGGGAGGTTGTTTGCTGATTTGACTAATCTGTACCATGATAATAAGAAAAGCGATAAGAAAAATGCCGATAAAAAAGATTTTCTTTTTCAACGATAACCCCTTGAACCACCCCGAAGCATTTGTTAGTGAAGATGTGATTTTTTTTAATACCTTCATACTTTCATTATAATTATCTTCTCAAAAAAGTAATTGATAAAAAGCACATAGCAGACAAGACATTTTTATTATAGACAGATAATGTTTCCAATTGATACTCTGTGTTTACCTATCTCTTACAAAAGCTACGCCAAAGCTTTGCCAAGTGAAGGTACACTACTATCATGAAATTATCTTCAAAAAACCCCTTGACACAGTTTGTACCATTTGTTAATATCCCAAGATACAACTGCCCCGTACATCGGGGCTTTTTTATTACAAAATGGCAACACATTCAACAATTGCAACATCAAAAAAAGTAGAGCTCACTATTACCCTTCCGAATTTTAATTTTGAGGAAGTTCTGAAAAAAATTAAAAGTGCGGCAACGACTTTATTTTCGAATATCTATACACCTATTAGTAATAGTGTTTCGAATGCATCTGATGCAGCATCGTCACGAGCGCAAAGAGTTGGTCTTCCAAAAATGAGAAAAATGAAATTCAATAAAAAACATTTGAAAATTCTATTTCCGGTAATCATCGGAATTATTGTTTTGGGTGTATTGGTAAGTCTTATCCGTTCCCTTCCGGATGCGAAGAGCCAACCGTCAACGTCATCAAATAATGT
This sequence comes from Candidatus Levyibacteriota bacterium, assembly GCA_041910135.1. Taxonomy (GTDB): domain Bacteria; phylum Patescibacteriota; class Microgenomatia; order Levybacterales; family GWA1-39-11; genus JAUSNA01. The sequence goes on along the minus strand of JAYRRJ010000080.1, from coordinate 45 downwards.
TGTGGCGCCTGACGCACTCGCAACTATTAACCTTGATAAGAAGTT
>JAYRRJ010000079.1:0-6239 GCA_041910135.1 Candidatus Levyibacteriota bacterium | reverse complement strand
CTCAAGCGGGTGGCTAGCGGAAGGGGAACCCCATCGAGCACCCGCAGGGAGCTCCTGCGACTGAGGATTGTCGGATGGGGGAGGAGCGACGACAGGACCCGTTGACTTTGCCAACACGCTCTGTGTCCTTACGTAGGAGTATTGCAAATACGGCCCGGAATTTCCTTCTAAAGAAATCGACTCCTCAAAAGAAAAATGGATGTCACCGGGTATTGAGAACCTTAGCATCGAGTATTTTACCGCCCCCACCCCTACTTTTTCGGCGGTCATCTCGTCCATGTCGGGAAATTGCTCGCGAACCCTCTTTACCGCCTCATCCAAAAGCCAAGAAGCGGTAATAACGTCCCCTGTACGGGACGACATTTTGCCTTCTTTGAGTCTTACGTGGCCAAACGTATAGTGTCTGGTTTTTGCAGCCAACTCAGGTGCAATCCTTTTGAGTGCTGCAAGCATAACTTGAAAATACTCAAGCTGCTCGTTCCCTGTCAAAATGACTGATTCGTCACACGCCTCATCTTCATTTTTAAGAATTGCCAAAGCCAAGTCCTTTCCTTCATATGTTGCATAATCCTGGGAAGTCAAAAAGACGCGCGTGTGCAACCCATCTTTTTCACCCCGATAAATAACCGCCCCTTCGTCCCTTTCAAAAACTCCGTCATCGATGTGCGACAAAACAATTTCTCGACCCTTCTTTGCAGTCATGGACTCGAAATAATATTTGTCGTATCTAATACTTATTCTTTTGTACAACTCTTCAAAATGCTCAAGACTTACTTTTCTTCCTTCTTCCCACAGAGCATGCAAACCTTCATCATCACTATATATTTTCTTGTTGATTTCGATAATTTCTTGTTTTACAGGCGCGTTATTCTCAAACTCGGTTGCTCCTTCTACGTAAGACTGGGCTAATAACTTTACTTTTTCCTCTTCACCCAAACCTTCATCTAAAAATTGCTCTTCCCGTTTCAAAAGTCCCCACATTGCCTTTGCAACATGTAACCCCACGTCCCCCTGATAATTGGCGCGAACCACCAAGTTCCCTTGTGTTTCTAATAATTTACAAAACGATTCTCCGATACAGAAATTTCGTAAGTGTCCGATGTGAATTTCTTTGAACGGATTTGGGTCCCCGAATTCGACGATGACTTTTTTCCTTTGAGACATTAAAATGTTCGTTTTATGAAAATATAAATCTTGTTGAATATCTTTTTTGAGCACTGCTTTGAGGTAATCCTGACTTAGATAAAAGTTAATGAATCCTGGTCCTGCGACTTCGATTTTTCCTATACATGGGTCTTGCATATTTTCAAAATCTGCAGCAATTTTTACTGCTGCCTCGCGGGGAGAATTAAAACCCATCTTTTTGAAATGTATGAGTGCTATATTTGAAGTAATATCTCCCTGGTTAGGGTTTTGATTTACCGATACGTCAAACTCGAGACCTTCACCTGATAACTGCCGGGCCATATGAACCAATTCGCTTCCTATTTCGTGAACAATATGCATAGAACAAGTTTAAACGATGGATACCTTGAACTCAAGAAGGATGTAGAAATAATGGCAGGGGCGGCTTGTGGGCCGCCCCCTGGACTTGGTTGCTGTTAGTGGGTTGCAAACCGCACTGAGTGGACGCTGAGATCAAAGTCGACCTCCCCGGTAATGCCCATCGTCTGGACGGGCTGGTGAGCGCTCTCGTCCTCGACAGGTTCGACGCGCAAACCGTTGTAGGCATGCATCGAAATCTTGTCGCTGACGATTGCGACCCTGAGGGTGCGTTTCACTCCCTCACCGGAAGCGTATTGCTCCGAGAGCTCTACGCTTCCGTACTCAAGTACGGTTACCCCGTACCGGAACGCTCCATGCTCGACGAGAGCCTGGCGGAAACGCAGGTCAACCGCCCGCTGTGCGAGCCGTTGACTGTTGGTCTTGTCTGACACGATACCTCCCCGTGAGCTTAGGTCGAATGTTTCTCCCGCGCGGTGCGCGGGGCTAGTCGAGAACCGATGGTCCTCCGTGGTAGTAGTCGTCCTCGGACTTCTCCCGCATGAGCAGGATGAGACCAAGCGTGCAGACCACCAGCAGTACGAAGAATTTCATCTCGCTTACCTCTCTTTTGAAGGTCGAATGTTTCTCTTTGCTTGATGCGAAGGCTAGATGGTCATTTGCCGACCATGATGTAAGCGTTTTGTCTGCGATCCACATCACTGCGGACACTGCCTTGAACGCCACGTAGACTATGATGCGGAAGCGATATGCACGACGAACCTTTAGGCCAAGGCCTTCAGGACACCGATGATGAGCAATCCGGTGAACTGGATTGGTAGCCCCCAGCTTGACCGCTCTTTGAGCATGCCCGCCATGAGGAGTCCACCCCCTAATACGTATGCCGAAAGCAGCACGAAATTCCTCTCTTTCTTGTTGTCCATGCCGGAAACGAATCACATCATTTCCAGTACGGACAACAAAAGTTGTATAGCAACCAAGATTTCAATGTGCATTGAAAGGCCCCGACAAAGCTATTTTGTCGGGCTTTCAAAACCAGCAAATTATACTAATTTTTGAAAGAAAACACAATTACTATGAGATTATAAGTTTTGAATATTTCCGTTTTCTTTACCCGACCTCGTAATTATAATGTGATACAATCACAACTTAATGGCTCATCCTGAAAACCCCCAACAAGAAATTAACTTTTCTCAAAAAGCAGCGCGTCAAGTTGCAAGAAGAGTTCTCGAGCCATGGTTTTTACCAAGCGAAAATATCCATGTTACCAATGGCATGCAACGTGCTGAAGAACTGCATCAGGAAGGATATGGAATATTAGCACTTATCACCCATTTTTCCAGACGCGACCCTGAGCAAGCAATGGATACGTTCATGAGTTCAGAAGTTTTCAAAAACACGAAGATAACCGGACCTATTGCAAAGCACCAGACGGTGCGAGGCATGGTGCCTCCGGTCGGAAGGCGGATGGGTGTTGACATGTATCCAGTTGTTACCCCGGCAACAATTCAAAAAGAATTGGATAAAGGCGTACCGTGTGACCTTCGGGTCGGTAGCGGAAGTCTACCCTATATTAGGGCAGCCACCAAAGCCCTTGGAAGCGGCGAAGTTGTTATCATGGCGCCACAAATAACGAGGCGCCCTACTCTTGAGTACCAAGGAGAAGATGGGGTGAACGGCCTTCTTCGCGTTGCCATAAAAAAAACTCCAAATATTGGCATCCATTTGATGTCCTTTGGTATACCGGGAACCGAAGACTACGGAGAAAGGAAGGGATTCAATTTTTTCAGAAGTTATGACGTGTATCATGGACCCACATTCACACTCAGCGAGGCACTTGAGAAGTCTTCAGAACACGCGGCAAAAAATAAGCTTGAAATTGACGGGATGGGAAATATAGACAGGTTCGTATTTGATGAATTTGCAAAAATCGTCCCCCCAACGTACCTGCCCTAAAAAAACAGTTAGTACTAAATAACAACTACTTTCAACTCTTTTTCTTGTACCTTTAACGTGTCATTCGCAAATCTTCCCCAGACGGAGGGAATTTCACCTTTTACAGGATCCAGTTGTCTGGTAGACAATTCGTACAATGTCGGCGCTTGACCGTCAGTCGTGACATTTCCAACAGAAGATACAAAATTAACAGGCTCAACCAACCCTTTTACGAGTCTATCCAAAACCTCCTCAAGCGTTTTTGCCTTTACACCGTTCATATTCAACTCCACAAGTGGGTCGTTCAATTCATCACCTTTTAGAAATTCTCCAAACTTTTTTGAAGCATTCTCCATTATTCCACAGTGAGAAGCGATTTTTATCATCTCCATATCATTTTGCCTTCTCGATACATCTTTCAAATGGGTCTTTGCTTCTTCTACCAACCTTCTGTCTCCGGTAAGACCAATTGAAACCGGTGAATTAATGCCACTGATAGCAACCGTATCTTTCCCTTCATCCTCTTGTTGCTCCCGTCCGTTAAGAGCATCGACAATCATTCGCGCTTTTTCCAAAATGTTTACTTGTGCATTACTTGCAATAAGAGTTGTCATCAGAACATCATGCCCCCGGCTTGCCTCCTCCGTCAACTCTCCTCTTTTTTTGGCAATTCTTAACGTCTGTTCAAGAGTTTTTGTGACACCCGCAGCATATAACGCGGCTACTTCACCGGCGCTATTGCTGATAATAGAAGTTGGTGCTGAGGTAATGCTTCCTTGCTCAACTCCCATTTCAAGCTTTGCAAGAGTAATTATCGTGAGTGCTAAATGCGCATTGGGAGGGGAAGCAAGAACCCCATCGGGGTCATCAAACATTGTTTCCGAAAATTTTCTTTCTCCCCCAAGGATTTCATCAGCAGAATCAACAAGCGCACGAAAAGCAGGGGAAGTCATATATTCCTCTTTTCCGATTCCGGGCTTGAGGTCTCCTTGCGCCGGAAATATCCACACACCTTCCGGTGAGTTTGAAGACAATTCATGAGAAACACCAAGCTCGGAAATTACTGACATATTTGAGATATGTTACAAACAAACTCACATTTTATCAATAATTATCTTCTATATTTCCTGCTTGACAGGCTCAAATAACAGGAATATTATTGCATTAAGGTCATGCATGAAGTACTCCCTCACAATTGCGAACCTATTCAAGTCTTGGAAAAAGACCCTGTGCCTATCGCCCGAAAAGCGACTTATGATGCACGTCGTCTACATCCGAACATAGACATTCTTCCGGAAGTGATATCCGCCGCTATAGATTTATCGTGTGCGGCCGATACGATAGCACAAGCGCTTACAATCAACGCGGCACACAGAATAGCAGGTGCAAAAGAGCGGGAATTGATGACAGGACAACTAGTCTAGACGAAGTCCCTGAAGAAATTCACGGAACTCACCATTAATTCCGGGGTGTTGGAGCGCAAACTCGACGATTGTTTTCATATATTCTATTTTGTTCCCTGTGTCATAATATTTTCCGTCTTTAATTTCGTACGCCAAAACCCGCTTCCCATCTCCCAACATAAGCTTTAGAGCATCGTTATAGTAAAGCTCGTCACCCTCTCTGAGGTTATTAAGCGCCTGGTCAAGGTATTCAAAAATGTCAGGAGTCAACAAAAATCCGCTTACGGTTGCCAAATCGGAAGGAGCATTGTCTTTTCCGGGCTTTTCGATGATGGTCTTGGCATCAATAAGTCCATCCTCAATTGCCTCTCCTCCAGCAAACCCATATCTATCATAATCTTCATCGCTTTTTGCTTTAACGGAAGCAAGTACCGAACAGTTATATTTCTCATATACTTCAATCATCTGTTGGAAGCGGGATTTCGGCTCTGCTTTTATAAAATCATCACTCCATGTGTAAATGAATGGCTCATTTCCAATAATCGATTTTACATTCATAAGTGGAGTCCCATTCCCGTATGGACCTTTTTGTCTTACATAAATGAAATTCGCCATTGAAGCTATACGTTCTGCCTCTTCCAGGAATTTCATCTTTTTCTCTCCGCCCATCCTTAAGTTCTCGACCAACTCCATGGAAGGTCTGTCGAAATGGTCCTCGATTGTCCTTTTGTGCGAACCTGTCACGATGATAATGTCCTCGATACCTGCATCGACAAGCTCCTCAACGATATATTGCACTATTGGTTTGTCAACAATAGGAAGCATCTCTTTGGGCATTGCTTTTGTTTGGGGGAGGAACCGGGTTCCAAAACCGGCGGCAGGGATTACAGCTTTTCGGATCTTTGCCATATTGAGGTATGAGAAAATAGTATAGGGTTTGGATATATTTTTCAATAACCAAACTCAACGATTTTCACTTTTTAAATTGTAAGGACTACAACAATGTATGTCAAATAAACAATGCTTAATACTCATTTTACAATTACACTATACTCTCGTCTAAACCTAGTCAGTTATTATCAGAGTCAGTAGCTTTACAAACTGAGCCTGACTCTGATATAATTCAAAGTCATGTTCACCTTTATTAAGGAGGTAAGGACTGAGTTGGCAAAAGTTACTTGGCCTACCCGACCGGAAACAATTCGATTAACAATTATCGTAATTGCAATTTCAGTTGGTGTCGGACTCTACTTGGGGGGCTTAGACATGCTCTTCACCCAGCTCCTAAAACTTTTAGTTTCATAACTATATGGATGACACAAACCTAAAACAAAACGAAGAAGAAATGTCTCTCGATGACATGATGTCATCAGCCGTACCGGCTGATGACATTCAGGG
>JAYRRJ010000078.1:0-2626 GCA_041910135.1 Candidatus Levyibacteriota bacterium | reverse complement strand
GCTTTTTCCAATGCATCCTTCGCATCAATTGTACCATCTGTCCAAACCTCAAGAATAAGCTTATCGTAATTTGTTTGGCGGCCGACACGGGTTTGTTCTACTTTGTAATTGACTTTGTTGATAGGAGTAAAGATTGCATCAATTGGAATAACACCGACTGTCGCAATTTTTCTTTCCTCAGCCAAAGAGTATCCAAGCCCACGCTCAACAGTCATCTCAACTTCAATTTTTGATTTTTTGTCTGCGAGGCTTCCGAGATAATGTTTTGGATCGACAACCTCAACCCCATCTTTGGTTTCGATATCGGAAGCCAAAATTTCACCGGGTCCTGATTTTGAAAGGCTGATGGTAGCTACATCTACTCCCTCGGGAAGCTTGATTCTGAGAGTCTTAATATTGAAGATGAGCTCAATAACGTCTTCTTTAAGTCCGGGAAGAGTTGAAAACATGTGTCTTACGTTTTCGATTTTAACCGAGGTAACTGCTGCTCCTTCGATATTTGTCAAAAGAACACGGCGAAGAGCAACTCCCAAAGTGTTACCAAAACCAGGCTCTAACGGTTCGATAACGAACTGGGTGTATCCCTTCTCTTTTTTTTCTTCTGTTACTTTAAAACTTGGCTGTATCATATTTATAAAAACCTCTCATTGACCCACAAGAGGAACAACAAGAGTATATTTTACTATTAACGTGAATAAAATTCAATAACCAATTGATAATCTGCCGGATTTGGCACTTCTTCTCTCATAGGCTTTCTTGAGAGTCTACCAACTATATCTTTTCTTTCAAGGTATGGAAGCACATTCGCTGCTGTTTCCTCAACGTGGAGCTTCAAAACTTCATTTTTCAACAGCTTTTTATCCAAGGAAACTTTTTCTCCAATCTTTACATTATAAGACGGTATTGTCACTTTTTTACCATCAACCAATACATGCCCATGGGATACAAATTGTCGCGCCTGATTTCGTGAGTTGGCAAAACCCAAACGGTACACTACGTTATCAAGACGCCCTTCGAGCAATTGGATAAGCATTTCATCTGTATTTTCACGGCTCGCCTGCGCCATTTCTACGTATTTTCTGAATTGTTTTTCCAAAAGACCATAGGATCTTTTGAGTTTTTGCTTTTCTCGAAGCTGAAGACCGTATTCGGATGGTTTTCTTCTGCCTCCGCGTCTTGATTGGATACCCGGAAGTATATTGAGTCTTCTCTCAAGTGAACCTGAAGCCTTCTCGAGGATATTAACTCCTTCTCGGCGTGCAATTTTATGTTTTGGTCCAGTGTATCGTGCCATTTGTTTATTAGTTATTATCTATTAGCTAATAGCTATTAACTTTTAGCTTTTATTTATGCTCTTCTTTTCTTTTTCACTCGCGGCCCATTATGTGGGATTGGAGTGACGTCTGCAATCATGGAAATTGAAAGACCGGAATTTCTGACAGCTCTTAGAGCCGCATCCCGTCCAACTCCGGGTCCTTTAATAAATACTTCCACACTATTTACCCCTACTTCTTTTGCCTTTTTTATTGCCTCTTCGACTGCTGAGGTTGCGGCAAACGGGGTAGACTTTCTGGTACCCTTAAATCCTGCATTACCTGATGAAGACCATGCGATAGCATCTCCCTTTTCATTGGTGACAGTGACTATCGTGTTATTAAAAGTTGTAGATACAAAAACTTTTCCGTTACCGGTTGTGACAATTGTTTTTGGTTTTTTGGTTACAATTTTTTTGGCCATATTTTTTATTACCCTTGCTTTAGCGAGGGAACGCTTCGCTTATTTGTTAAGACCCATCTTCTCGGCTACCTCTTTCTTGATAGCACCAATTGTTACTCTCTTCCCTCTTTTAGTCCTTGCATTTGAACGTGTTCTTTGACCTCTTGATGGCAAATTTCTTGAATGACGGATTCCTCTATATGCTCCTATCTCTTTCAGGCGCTTCACATTTGAAATAACCTCGGCTCTTAAATCTCCTTCTGTCTTAATAGTATCCAAGACTTTCTGAATCTTGATTACCTCTTCTTCTGACAAATCCTTCAATCTTCTGTGAGCCTCAATTCCGGCTTTTTCCAATACATCATAGACATTGCTTGGACCAATACCATAAATGTAGGCCAAAGCCCTGTCGACTCTTTTTTGTTCCGGTATGTTGACTCCTGCTACACGCATAGTATTTTTTTTTGGGAGAAGTTGAGAGTTAGCGATATCGATAGGTGATACGTCCTCGCTCTGTGTCGTATGGGGTCATTTCGACTCTTACTTTATCTCCCGGCATTATCTTTATGAAATAGATTCTCATTTTTCCCGAAAGGTGGCAAAGTATCACTTTACCGCCTTCAATTTCTACTCGAAACAATGTATTTGGCAAAACCTCTTTAACCGTTCCGTCTATTTCAACTGACCCTTGATGCGCCATAAAAAAAATTGTTTTTAGGCTGAAGTATTATAGCGTATTAGCTTCAAAAGCGCAAGCCAATATTACGTTACTTAGTCTAAAACAATTATGAACCTATTCTAACAGAAAACTTGAAGCTGTTCAAGGGAGAGGTAGGGTTTCACCGGGAAAATATGTTAAAAGCTCGGGCCCTTTATCCGTTATGACAATTGTACGCTCAAAAAGACCTGC
>JAYRRJ010000077.1:0-14252 GCA_041910135.1 Candidatus Levyibacteriota bacterium | reverse complement strand
CTGGTTTTTGCCTCTCATAGTGTCCTTTTATATTCTTACTCCTGCAATTCGAATACTTGCTCAGAATGGGTCTGTTAGGACCATGGCATATGTGGTCGTAATTTGGTTTGTTGTGGTATCTTTGTTGCCTTATCACCATAATTCGATGGCATTCCCAAGACAGGTTGACAATGGACTCGTAAGGCAGGTCGTCAATTTTTTGGGATATTTCATCTCCGGATACATGCTGGTTTCTTTACGCAGCAAACTCACGACTTTACTATCTGTTCTGGTTTTTCTTTTAGGTTTGTCCTGGTCATGCATCGAGGTTTTTCAAAACTTTTTGCTTCCAGCGCAGCAGATAATTTATCTTTTTGATTATATTTCGCCCGGAAATGTCCTGATGTCATTTGGAATTTTCTCTTTCGTCCTTTCAATCTTTGCGAACCAACAAGCAAAGGATGGCAGGGTGGAGAAAATCGTAGCTTCTGTTAGTAGTGCGACATTGGGGATATATTTCATTCACGCTTTTGTATGGCCATATCTGCATCAGAAATTACATTTCTCCATTTTTCCGTTCCCCAATGGAACAATATCGGCAATTGTATTGTTTGGGATTTGTTTTGTAATAATATTTTCCTTTCAAAAAATCCCGTTGTTAAAGAGGTTTGTCAGTTAGTTTCTTTGATGACACTCATTGACTAAAAATGCCTCATGGAATATCATATTAAACATGGCCGAGGGACTTACAAAAAAACAATTTAAAGAACTTCGAAAGCTCGAAAAAATGCAAGCACACACATTGGAGAACAAAAATAGCACGGTAAAATGGATAGCGATTACCATAGTAAGCGCTCTTTTTCTATTACTTTTTGTCGGAATTATCGTCGTTGCCAAAAACAAAAATAAACCCCAAACGGAAAATGGTGCTGTGAAATTCAGCAATAACGGACACCCAAGAATGCTAACAAAAGAGGGTAAGGATGCTTCAATCTCCGCGACCCAGGCGACTCAAGCGATTACAATGGTCGAATATGGAGACCTTCAATGTCCTGCGTGTAAAGCATATCACCCGCTTGTCTTGGATGTCCTAAAAGCCTACCCGGAACAATTAAAATTAGTTTTTAAGAATTATCCACTGACAACAGTTCATAGAAACGCAATGGCAGCGGCGATTGCTGCGGAGGCAGCAGGAAAACAAGGAAAATATTTTGAATTTGTTGACATGGTGTATGAGAAGCAATTGGAATGGTCGGAACTTGATAACCCACAAGGGAAGTTTGAGGAGTATGTAAAAGCATTAGGTCTTAACGTTGAGCAATTCAAAAAAGATCAGCAAGATAAAGGGATTACAACACTTATTAATGATGAACGAAATGAAGGGATTCAAAATGGGGTAACAGGAACACCGTCATTCTTTATCAACGGAAAGAAAATTGAGAACCCGGCAAATCTTGATGCATTCAAAAAGGTTATTGATGCGGAATTAAAAACGGTGACGGGCAATAATCCTCCCGCCATAAGTCCGACATCTGCTCCGGACAAACTTCCATTACAGCAATAATATGCAGCAGTATTCTCAAGCAGTGGTTTGGATTTTTTCAAGCCTGACCACCCTAGGACAAATAACGGTTGTTCTCCTTGCTCTTATATTGCTAGTCCGGAAATATAAGCCAAAAGATAAGACTTCAAAAAGAATTGTTTCTCTCATTGCCAATAATTACATTGTCCTAATTTTTCTCATAACAGCTATGGCCTCTGCCGGAAGCCTTTTCCTCTCGGATATAATGGGGTATTTGCCGTGTAAGTTGTGCTGGTATCAAAGGATTTTTATTTATCCGCAGGTAATAATTTCCGGAGTCGCTCTTTTTGCGAGTGACGCCAATGTGCGAAAATATCTGCTTCCTTTGTCCCTTATTGGAGCGTTAATTGCAATATATCATATTTTGCTTCAGGCGTTCCCGAGTGTTTTGCAGTGTGGAGATGAAGCGGTCAGTTGCAGTGCCAACCAATTTGTGGGATTCGGATACGTGACTATTCCAATTATGTCTTTGACCGCATTTTTAATCCTTATATTCATTAATCTCTTAAGTCACAATAAAGATAACTGACAAAAAGGAGTTATTTTCCGGGAGCGCTTACTGCTGATTGTGCAAGTGGGGTAATATGATTTAATTGCCCATTTGGTAAATGTTTGGATAAATCTTTAGGTTTGACAACATCAGCACCATCAAGTTTTGAAAAATCAATTTCAATTTCACCGTTTCCATGCAATGTGACGTGATCTGAGGTCTGTTGGCTAACACTGACGTATACATCAATTTTCTTTCCATCTTTAAGTGCCTGGACTTTAAGCCAACGGTTACCGTTCTCTGAGTGTCCACCATTCGGGTTTTGGGCTTCAACAAAATATGGTCTTTCAATTGTGAACCCTTCTTTGCCTGATAAATCCAGATAATCTTCGTAGGTCTTATTATCGTTAGAGTCGAAGCGGGAAGTGACAAGCTTAAGATCTCCCCAATCAACAATATTGCTGGAAGTGTTGGGTTCTGTCCTCCCGTTAAGCCCGTTAATTCTTACATCTACGGTCCCATCAAAAACTTCTTTAGGGGTAGTAAATTCGCTTGAAACTCCTGGGAGAATTGCCTCAATAGGACGTGTCATTGCTTCCGCTACATCTCCTGGCGCATGAACAACCGCATCTGCATTGCCCGTTATAGCTGCAAGAATACTTGCTCCGGCGGTGACGGCAGAAGCACCGAGCGCAATCTTTTGTTTTGTTGTTGGTCCCTCTACTACTGGTCCACCTACTGTCATTTCTTTCGAGTCTTCGCTCATAAGGCCATTATGTCGTCTTTGTTCTTTTCTGTCAATACTTTGCGCAAATTTTGGCGCATAAGGTATAATTTCTATATGTCCCAACAATTAGAGTTAATAGTAAGAGCGCTTATTATCAAAAACAGAAAAATTTTGGTGTGTCAGACAAATGGACGGGGATATTATTTCCTGCCCGGCGGGCACGTTGAATTTGGTGAAACCATGCAAGAAGCACTCAAACGCGAACTATACGAAGAGATGGAGGCAAAAGTGGTGCAGTCACAATTCATCGGCGGTTTTGAAAACCTATTTGAGCAGGATGGAGAAAAAAAACACGAGGTGAGTTTTATTTTTCAGGCCGACATAGACATTACTGACGTAATCGCGAAAGAGGCGCATATCTCATTTTTTTGGTTCACGATGGATGAATTTATTAATGAGAATATTGTTCCTTCCGCTTTAAAGGACGCGATTGTTGCGTGGACCGCGGAGAAAGAAGTATTTTTCATCGAAGAAAAAAAGGGCAACTAGTCAAATGGCAATTCCTCCCAAATCCCATCACAAGAAAAAGCGCCGTAATCAAATTATTTGGTTTTTACTCATCCGAACCATAGGCAATTTCCTCATTCTTTTTACAATCTTTGGTGTTGCGGCAACTTTCGGACCGGCCCTTTATTTTGAAATCCGGTATGAAGCAGCAAAATTCTTGCAAGTGCATTACAAAGTCGGAGAGGTGAAGACTGTTTCGCATGAGGAGGATGCGTTCGGTAAAATCCTCCAGCAAGGCCAGGTGCAAAAAGAGGAGCCAAGTTTATTTAATTCGGTTCTGAATGGAACCCGAGAGGAGATTTTGTATCCTCAGGACGCTATGTTTTCTGTTGTCATTCCCAAAATCGGTGCGAACGAAAAAATTGTCGCAAATGTTGACCCCGACAACGAAAAAGAATACCTTGATGTTTTGCTTCACAACATCGCGCACGCAAAGGGAACTGCATTTCCGGGAGTCAATGGAACGACGTATCTATTCGCCCACAGTACTGATGATTTTTGGAATGTTGGAAGATATAATGCGGTATTTTATCTTCTGAATAAAATGGAGAAGGGCGATGAAGTCGTTTTATTTTTCAATAACAAAAGGTACAACTATATTGTCAATGACACAAAAATAGTTGATCCCGACGACACTCATTTTATAGCGGCCAATTTGGGACAAGGGGAGCAGGTAATCCTCCAAACCTGCTGGCCACCCGGTACCGCCTGGAAGAGACTACTTGTCTTTGCTGTTCCAAAGAACTGATCTTTGCAGTACCTGAATAGCTTTTCCCCTTGACTTTGAGCTCACCATTTAAGACAATACATATATGGCAAGTCACATATTTACAATAAGTGAATCACTCGGCTACGGCTGGAAGACTTTTAAGAAAAACTGGCAATTTTTGGTCATGACATTTGTTATTGTTATGGTTGTCGGTATGATTCCGAATTGGCTTCATGATTGGTCCCGAGAGAACCTCCCTGCTACAAGTTTCGTTTTTTCAATAATCGGCTGGCTTATCCAAATGGTAACAAGTATCGGCGTTATCATTATCAGCCTTAAATTTGTTGACCACAAAAAACCCGAAGTTGCCGACCTTTATAAGCATTACAATCTCCTCATGAATTATTTTCTGGGTTCTCTTCTTTATGGTCTTGTTACTGTTGCCGGATTTATTCTCCTTATCGTTCCGGGAATAATTTGGGGTATCAAATATCAGTACACGACGTATTTGATAATTGACAAAAAAATGGGTCCTATTGAGGCATTCAAGAAAAGCGGAAAACTGACAAAAGGTGTCAAAATGAAGCTGTTTTGGCTGGGGCTTGCTTTTATCGGAGTTACAATTCTTGGTGTTTTGGCACTTGGTTTTGGTCTCATAATTGCTTGGCCGGTTATCTCTCTTGCCGGTGCATACGTTTACCGAAAGCTGTCACCGAGAGAGTAGTTCCTCACAATTGTTATAGTTTGTTTCTCTTTTTTGCAGTATGTCTTCTTGCAACACATCCCCAATAATCTTTTAATAAATAAAGAATTTCCTCTTGCCCCAAATTATATGCCTGCCCGAGCATTATATTTTTCGTCCTTTTTATTTACTCTCATTGTTTTCCCTTTTGTTGTATTTAATGTACTCCTTACAAAAACCTCATTGCTTCCGAATGCAAAATCTTTCGTCATATCAACAGGCTCTATGGAACCGGCAATTCCTGTCGGAAGCATCATCTACACAATGAAAAAATCCGAATATAGAGTAGGAGAGATTATCGCTTTTTTAAAAGGAAAAGGAGTTGTGTCACATAGAGTTGTTGGGACGACAATGGTGGGAAACAATAAATATTATCTGACCAAGGGAGATGCAAATAATGGTGTGGATGAAGACCTTGTGCAAGAGAGAAGTATATATGGAAAAATTGTCACTTTTATACCTGAGGTCGGGAAAATAATTTTGTTTTACAAAAATCCATTTGGGATAATCCTAGGAACCGTCTTGCCCACGCTTTTGTTCCTCGTCACGAAAATAATACCCTATAGTTATTGATTTTTCCTCCTTTTTGTGCTAGAATATATCGTTTTTGCCGACTTTTGGCATTTGCTTGCCAGAAGCACCCGGCATAAGCACATTAACAAGTTGCTTGATATTTTTGTTTGTGGCTCTCTGCTAATTAACCGTTGGTGGAAAGCCGCAAACAACTACACTACAGCGGCGAGGAGATCCACGTGACCACCGGCCTTCAGGCTATCACAAAGGTGCTCAAGAGCGCCACGTCTCGCTGGGAAGCGGTTGAGCCCGCCTTCCTGAAGCTGCCCGAAGGGCAGGTCGTCATCGTCCACTTGCTCAACCACGGCCACCAGTCGGTGGCCAAGGTCGAAAAGCCGGAGGACATCACCACACAGAGGCATGCCTTCGCGCTCAGCCACGTCCAGATCCTCGGGTACTACCGTTTCGACGGGAGCACTTGGGAGTTGGCGTCCGACATGTTGGATGCCATCGACAGGGCGTCAAAGGACGAACCCGAGCTGTTCGAGGAACAGCTGCTGACGAGGCTGCTCGTGTCGGCCGCCGTCAGGGCGGACCTGACCACCCCGGTCCCCGAGGACATGGAGGAGTTCTTCCTCCACCGCGTCGGGGACGAGCAGTGCGTCCAGATGGCGGTCGCGGGCGAGGATTTCGCCCTCGTACCCGAGCGTCCGCTCGGTTGCCTCATGGTCCCGAAGGGGACCGTAGCCCTGTATTGGCCCGCCATCGAGAAGGAGCGGGAGAACGTTCGCGCACAGCGCGAGATGAGCTCGAGCCTCGCCGCTGCACTCGGTGCCTTCATGAGTTCGTTGGTTGATGAAAACAACCACGACCACGAGCATGGAGGCGAGAGGAAGGGTCCCTTTGGCCGTATGTTCCGCCGTAGGAACACCGAGCCTGCTCCGGGTATGGGAGCGTCTGAAGGGAAGGATTTCCGGTCTCACGAGAGTGAAGACCGGGGAGAGCAGCCCTACGTGACGGCCGGCCTTGCCGGCACCCGAAAGGGAGAGGCCGCCAGCGACATCGGCTAGTAAGCCGACGCACATCAAGCAACGACCGGCCCCTGGCTGCAGAAACGCAGCCGGGGGTCATTTCCTACATTTTTTCTTCCAATTTTTTTCTATTGCTCAATTTTAGGATAAAGAGTAAAATAGCTGTTAATTTGTGCGCATTTTTCCAACACAAGCACGTTGGATGTATTGTGCCCAAATGTACATTAACAAGTGACTGTGAATATATTTTGCCTTCGGCACTCTGCGAAGCAGTATCAAGAATTGAGTATCAAGTATTAAGGAGTGAATACCAATAGTAATGAAGTCCTGTCTAATTAATGCTTTATACTTTTTCCTGATTCCCGGGGTGCCGTAAGGCAACACCAACACAGAATGGAGACTAAGTCATGGACGAACATGACATGAGAGAATCCGCGCGGGTACGCACGGAAGAAAGGAGAGCGCGGCCGGAAACGGTCGGCTACGACATCGAGCACTTCAAGGGTTCGGCGGCCGGACAGGCGACGCGCGAAGAGAATCGGCAACGCCACGAGCGCGAGCTCGATAGGTATCGGTCGTGACCATCGCGCCTCCCCGCCCACCAGTGCGTCCATCCCGTTCCTACCCGGAACTGGGAAAGTCGTGGGAAAAATGCGAACTCTGTCAGACGACATCACACGTTCAAGACTCCGCCGCAGTCGGGCCGGTCTCGGCCGCCCGGTTGCCCTGTAAACATTAGTGGAGAGGAAGCATCATGTGTGATCCGACCATCGTTCTGAGGGCACTTGAAGAGTGCTCACGGCGTCTCGACGCGGTTCCGACCGCCGAGACCTTCGAGGAAATCGGCCCATCACGCGGCATCTGGACCAAGGAGCGCGCAGGAGACGACCCAAAGGTCGTCCATGTGACCCCTGAAAAGGTCGCCCGTGGATTTCTGAACCCTTCCGAGCCCTACTACGTGGCCGTCCTGGCCCTCATCGAGGACGCGGTTGAGCGAACCAAGCCTCTCGTGACGCTCTACGGAGAGCTGGACGAGGCCATCCGTCGCCGCGACGCGCTCCCCGCCATCGAGGAGGAGCGGAAGCAGCACGCTAAGGCAGTGACCGTTTCCTGAAACGTCACCGGTCACAGCAAGACAACCCACAGTCACAACCATCGCGCCCCGGTCTTCCGGGGCGCCCCATTTCCAACACCTATTACTTCCAACCGGAAACTTGAGCTTTGAACTTATTTTTGGTACAGTTGAGTATCGAAAAGTACGATGAATAACACAATAAAATCCCAGCGTAAAAAAATCCTTATCACCATCATTGTTTTAAGTTTTATTTCACTACTTCTTTTCTTTTACAAAAATTCTCCACCAGTTCTTTTTTTTGAAGGCATTGTTCAAAATGTTTTTTCTGCGCCCAAGAGTATTTTGTATACAATTGGGAAAAAAGATATTGATAAAAAGGTAGCTGAGCTTACGAAAAAGAACCGGGAGCTGGAAGCAAAAATGGTTGATTACCAACTTTTAAAGCGTGACAACGAAGCGCTCAAGAGCCAGTTCGTCACAAGCGGTGAAACGACTCAAAGTCTTGTAGCAGCAAAAATAATCGGATTTCAGGGAAACGGCAAAATACCATCGCAATTTATTATCAATGCGGGAAAAAAGGAAGGATTGAAAGAAGGAATGTCTGTAATTTTTGGAAAATACCTTGTTGGGAAGATTGTGACTGTAGGCCAGAATTATTCGGTAGTAACAACACCATTTAACGAAAAATTCAAAGTATTGGCAAAGCTTCCCGAAACAAATGCGAACGGAATAATTCTAGGACGAAGTGACCTGTTGCTTTTTGACGGAGTTGTCATAACCGACACTCTAAAAAAGGATGGAATAATTGTTACGAAAGGAGAAGTTGATAGTAGGGGTATTGGAGTTGTTCCGGATCTTATTATTGGCAAAATTACCTCTATTTCAAAAAATGAAACATCTCCTTTTCAAAGCGCAGAAGTAATGCCGGTCATTGAATACCCAAAATTGATTGACGTCTTTGTAATTTCTCAAATGTGACAAATCTAAAATATTTTCTTGCACTATTAATTATAAGTTTTCTTGGCGTAGTTCTTGAAACAACTGTTATAAATTTTCCAATTGTATTTCTTATTGCTTCTGTGCTTCTGCTTTTTGTAAAAAAAATTCAAGGTTACATAGGGATATTTATTTTGGGATTTATTATCGATGCGGTAAGAGTCACAAATTTTGGCATGACACCTCTGTTTCTTTTTGGCGCGGCGCTGTGCATTCTGCTTTACGAGAAGTATTCGGGTTCTCGCGATTTGGTTGTCGCAGCAGTTATCCTCGGCGCAATGGCTTTTGCTTATGTTTACTTTCTCTCGTATTCCCTTTCTCTTCTTATCGTATTCTTTGCTCTGGTTGTTTTGACAACAATATTGCTTAATATTTTAAAAAAGAGAGGAGTAGTATTTGGATGAAAAAAAACAGTGTAGGACATGCTTTTTCGGAGCACGTGTTTGAAGAGCGTATAAAAAGGAGAAGAGGATTTTCGAATTCCAACTTTCAGGGATATCACCGGGTAGTGCCGCTTCTTATTCTGTGTCTCGTGTTTGCTCTTTTGGTAATGCGGCTTTTTACACTGCAGATAGTACATGCTTCCTATTATTCAAGGCTTTCTGATGAAAATAGAATTCGTACCGTCCTTATTCCTGCCCCTCGGGGCATTATTTTTGACCGGAATGGAAATGCATTGGTGAGGAACATTCCTGCTTTTGGAATTCTCAAAAATAATAAAGTTGAATGGCTCAACCGCGATGAGGCGTTGAAGAAAGTGACAAAAGGTGAAGGAGTGTTGGCGATTGTCAAACGCGATTATGTTTACAAAGACATTTTTGCACACGTTTTGGGATATGTCGGACAAGTGAATTCAGGCGAATTATTGCTACCCGAATATAAAGATTATGGCATTTCAGACTTTACCGGAAGGATGGGACTTGAAGAGCAATACGAAAAATTTCTTCACGGGCAGAATGGAAGACAGCTGTATGAGGTGAACGCAAAAGGAGAAAAAATTCGCCTTCTTGGAGAACAGGAGGCTCAGCAAGGAGCGGTTCTAAACACTACTCTTGATGCCGATATCCAAAAGACTGCGGTTGGCGCTATGAAGGACATCCAGAGAGGAGCGGTTGTTGTGTCAGACCCTCGCGACGGTTCTGTGTTGGCACTTTTTTCAAAACCGTCATTCGACCCAAATCTTTTTACCCGTGAATCATCATACGAACCTGTCGGAGACTATAAGAAAAAAGAGGACATTTTACTTGATGGAGAGAAATTTCCACTTTTGGACAGAGCCATTGCCGGGGTTTATCCGCCCGGTTCAACTTTTAAAATTGTCACGTCCCTTGCCGCATTGCAATCCAAATCGATAACGGAAGATACGGAATTTGAAGACACGGGAGTGCTTTCAATTGGAGGAAGTAATTTCGGAACCTGGGCGTATTTGGAATACGGAAAAAAAGAGGGGATGTTGGATGTGCGACGTGCAATTGTGCGTTCCAATGATATTTTCTTTTACGATGCGGCACGAAAAACCGGAGTCGATACGCTTTCATTGTGGGCTAAAGAATTGGGGCTTGGGGAGAAAACGGGAATTGACTTGCCCGGAGAAGTAAAGGGAGTTGTTCCAAATCCGAAGTGGAAAGAAGATGAAGTCGGGGAGCAATGGTACCTGGGGGATACGATCAACATGAGCATCGGACAGGGTTTTTTGGAAACAACTCCTTTGCAGGTAAACCGTTATACACAATTGGTTGCCAATGGAGGAACTTTTTATAAGCCGCACCTTTTAAAAGATGATATTAAAATTTTGAAAAAAGATTTTGTTCTTTCCAAAAATATCGGAATAGTCAGAGACGGAATGAAGGGGGCATGCGAAACGGGGGGAACCGGATACCCATTATTTAATTTCAAAGTGAAAAATGCAAAGTTAAAAATTGACGGACTGGATTATGTGAAAGATGCATCAAGCGGAGCCGACATGGTGCATGTAACGATGGGTTGCAAGACCGGAACGTCGGAAGCACATGGATACGAAGCAAAGTCACATGCATGGTTTACGGTTTTTGCACCGTTTTACAATCCCGAAATTGCAATAACTGTCCTGGCGGAAAATTCAGGACAGGGAAGTGATGTTGCCGCTCCGGTTGCAAGAGATATTATGAAAGTTTACTTTGAACGGAAGTGAGAAGTAAACTTCTGTTTTTTTAGAGTTCAACTGTTTTTTTAACTATTCCAACCTTTCCGTCTTTTTGCCATAGTCTCAATGTTAATTCCAAATTTTTAACCCCTTTATCGTAAATGCATTTGTCTGTGCACGTGCCTAATATAATATTTCTTGAAATTTCATTTTTTTGAACAAATTCCGGTGGATCTATTCCTCCTATCACACCCCTTGTTTCACCGGTCTCGACAGTATAATTTAATTCGTAATATAGTGAAGTGAAAGAAGAGATATTTGAAATTTTAAGTGAAAGTTCTTGGTCGCCTTTTATCCTAGCGGTAGTAAGTCCTATTGTTGTCGGCTCAACAGGAATTTCAATTGGTTTATCAATATGAGTAGCTTCAGGAAATTCAAGAGTGGTAAGGATGGTTTTGAGCAGTTCCGGCATCTGGGGAGAAGCAGGATAGGAAACTTTGAAGATGGAACCACTGCGTAATTGCAATAAGTATTCATTTAGGGTTGGTTTGTCTTTCTCTTGGGCAAAAATAAAGTCATTATTTCCAATTTTTATATCTTTAACAAAAATATAGCCATGATTTGGGTCGTTTACAAAATCTCTAGCGGACGAGCCGGCATAAGTAGTAATTATGTAGATACTGAAATACGGCTGTAATTCATTTGGTTTTTGCGAGTCGGCCTTTTTAGTTGCATTGAAGGTTACTAATAGTGGCGCTTTTCCGTACTCATCGGTTGGCTCAAGAGTTGAAGGGTATTTTAATTTAAAGCCGTCGAGTGACTGTGAGTCGTAACTCTTCCAATTGGCTATTTCGGCTGGGGTGGATGCGGTAGACAGGGTGGGGGTTGGAGTTTTAATAATTGTTGGCGTCGGGGCAGAGGCGGGTTTTGAAACGAGTTTTAGTATCTGTGGTCTAAAAACCATAAAGCTTGCAGCAGCACCCCCAGCTAACAAGAGGAAAATGACTGTCCCTATTATTGCTTTTAAGGAAAATTTAAATTTACTTCCGCTCGGTGGGGGATTTGGGGCAGGAGGAGTTTGCGGGAATTGTGAAACTGGAGAAGTAGAATTGTCAATTTGTTGATTTTGATTTTCTTCCATAACTAGAGTATTAAGAAAGTAAACCACTATTGCAAGAGATAATTCGAAAAAAAATTTTGAGAAGAAGAATTAACGAGCTGCTCCTTTGAAATTCGGGCAATTTTGTTTTGCCCACGTAAGATATTCTTTTTTACATTGTGCCGGTTCTTCGTATCCATTGGGTCCGACAGAGGGCATGCAATTTACCCATTCGGTGGACGGACAAGAATATGATGTCGAAGTAGGAGTTTTATCGGTGAATTTAAAGGTGGAGAGAATTTGGTCAAGTATTTTTTCTCCGATTGGAGTTATATACCCTTGGTCTCCGGTCATTCTAAATACATACGTTTTACTGCTCTTTGTCCAAACCACTATTTTACTGTCGGTTTCTGCGCCCCATGTTAAGCTATAACCATCAATTTCCCCATTTTTGTATGGCTTGAGGCTAGACAACATTTTAGCAGGCATACTGCATGCCGGTTGGGAACAATTGTATTTAATTTTATCCGCATAGTTCTCAACGATAATTTTTGCGTCTAAATTTTGAGGATTATTTCTTACCACCATAACTAAGGAATACCATTTGTCATATGGCGCTTTATAATCCGGTTCAAAATATATACCATTCTCTTTTTCCTGAACCAGCATGCCATTAACTTCCCTAGTGCTCTCTTTTGCTTCAAAAGGATACTGGAAGCTAAAATCACTTCCTTGATACGTTTTCCAATTTGCTGTGTGAGTTGAAGTTGTTGTAGTGGGAGTGGGGGATGGATTCCGGGTCAAGCCCGGAATGACGGTGGGGGAAGGTTTTGAAACAAGTTTCATTATTTGCGGTTTGAGGACTGTAAAACTTGCTGCCGCACCTCCTGCTAATAAGAGAAAAATAATTATTCCAATGACAGCTTTTATGGAAAGTTTAAACTTTTTCCCCGATTGAGGGACATTTGAAGGGGGAGGTGTTAGCGTAGGTTGCGAAACCGGGGGAGTGGGATTTATTGGTTGTTGGTTTTGATTTTCCTCCATAAATTCAGTATTTCAGATAAATTTCAGGTTATCAAGAAATAGTTATCTTCCAATTTTCGCTACAATTGCAGTTATATCATCTCTTTTTGCCCATGGATATTTATCTTTCTCACGGCTTACTGCTGATGCTTTTCTTACTAATTCTCCCGCGGGTTTTAGGGTACTTGTCACTAATGTTCTTTCAATCTCTGGATGAGACAAATTG
Source organism: Candidatus Levyibacteriota bacterium (assembly GCA_041910135.1). Lineage (GTDB taxonomy): Bacteria > Patescibacteriota > Microgenomatia > Levybacterales > GWA1-39-11 > JAUSNA01. The sequence goes on along the minus strand of JAYRRJ010000077.1, from coordinate 1,371 downwards.
TCATGAACCCCATCACTTGTTACAATAATTACATCAGACGGATGAACTGATGTAGATAAAATTGTAGGTCTTTTTTTTGGCTCTTGATATGGCAATGATTTTGTAATGACATTTCTACGCGCAAATGCTAGTCTTAATTCAGGAACTAGGTTGTTAGGGTCTAAATTAGTGGCTAATCTAAGTTGCATTTCGGCAGGGTTATCGGGAAACATTTCTTTAAGTATTCCATCATCAACAGTAATTGGAACTAATTTTCTTCCTTCTCTAAATTGTCTTAAAATTCCAAGTCTTGTGTCTCCAGTGTGACCGATAACAATATGCGGTTTTTGGCTTCCATCCATTACAATTCTTGCCAAAGTTGCAGTCGTGCTGCCTCTTCCTTCTCTTTGTAATTCTTCATTCGCGAAATGAAGAGCATCCTCCATCCAGTATTTTCCTTCTTGAACATTTTTTGGAGTAGGGGAGGCAAACAAAAAAGAAATAATTGAGTCTCTTGCTGTCGTTGATGCAATTCTTCCATCTGCTTCACCTCCTACCCCATCAAAAACACCAAAAGTAGCTTTGGAAGGCGAGGCAAAAAAAGCATCTTGATTGTCTTTTTCATTTCCAGTTTTTGATTCGGTAGCTACATCGAAAGAAAACCCTGGAATTTCTCTTTCAACTGTACTTAATCCATCTTCCATAATTTTAATGTATATATTTATTCATGCGACAACAAGTAGTATTTAGGGTGTTGAGAAGAATTTTGCGGTTGACATTATTTTGTCGAGCAAACCGCTATTTGCATCAATCAAAATTTTATCATCGGATAACAGAGCAAAATTGTAGATATAGTCATCTTTTTCAAAAAGGTTGTAATAAAAGTATCCTTCCTGTTTTTCCAAATCGACGTTCGTAACTCTTACTCCGTGATTTTCTCCCAGAATAATTTCCTGTGTTTTGAAATTTGAAATTTTTAGTGGCCCCTTTTTGACGAAATCATCAAGCGAGCCATTGTATTTCCATGCATTTGCTTCAAAAAAGACGTTGTATGTCGGAATGCCATCGTCATTTTCTTTCTTGGCGTATGCTATGCCTTTTACTTTTTGATACGTATTATCGAATGTCTCAACTTGAAAATTGCTGAGAATGTAATCGGGGTATTTAAAAGAAAAAAAGAAATCATTATTCTGATACATTTTCCAATAGGCAGTTTCTGAAGTTTTTTCAGAAGGGATTTTCACTGCTGTCGGTTTTTTCATAGTCAGCATTAATATTGCAAAAAGGGGAAAAAGCAAGGCGAAAATAAGAAAATCCAGGGGGAGTCGAAATTTTTTCTTATGAATTTTTTTTTGTTTTTTTACCATAAAGTAATATCTATATTTTAATTAT